>NZ_KV830904.1:29688-58363 GCF_001836955.1 Staphylococcus sp. HMSC063A07 | reverse complement strand
GACATATTGTCATTCAGTTTTCAATGTTCAAATTTTTTACTTACATTTTATTATTGTATCGAAATAAACAATCTGTGTCAATATTTTTTGGCTCAATTGACTTTGTTTAAATCAACAATCAATATGTTATATTGTTTTGTTCTAAAGTTCAATAGTCAAAATTACACTTTCTTAACATCGTATTAAAATTGTTAAGAAGCAACATTGCTATCTGTCGTATTTTGACGACTTTTTAATAATATCAATTAAAGACATCTACGTCAATTATTAATATCAGTAATTTTTGTTTACTTTTTCTTAAGAAGAGTATTAATCTAACCAAAATGTATAATAGCTATTTTTTTACAACTTGCTAAATTTGATATTATCCTCTTTTTAGAGCTTACTGTTAGTTGAAAGTATTAAATACTCGCACAAATTGAGTCATGTATAAATTTTATTCGTTTATTACGTGACGCTGGTTAAATAATACGAAAATTCTTTGGTTAATCAAGCTTTTAAATGTAAAGTCACATATAAATACGCCTTATTTGGGCGAGACACTTGAGGGAAAAGACAGGGTCCCCAACAATAAAAATGTGAAGCGTATTTCAGCAAGCAAAGTAAGTCGAATTCCCAAGCAAAGAAAAACTGACTAAAATAGTTTTTCTAACAAAGCAAGCTTGGCTTGCTGAATCCGTCACCTATGCAAGCGAACCAATAATACAAGTATTATTAACAAAGAAGCCAGTAAATGAAGTTACAAAACCCTCATTTACTGGCTAAATTTCTAGGATATTAGTCCCAGCTGTTCTATCTTTGTTAAAAGTCATTTTAATTATATATAACAACTACTTATGTGATAAACACTGCTCAGTTATCAGTTTAACCATTGAAAGTATTCATCAAGCTATTTTGTCCGCCATATATAAATCTTATTGATTGGTTTCACTTTCTTTACATTCTTTACAAATGCCATAGATTTCCATTCTATGATGCGTAACATCAAAATCTGTCACATGCTGCGCTAACTGTTCTACCTCATCTAGTTGTGGATAATGAAAGTCAACGATTTTTCCACATTTTTCACAAATAACATGGTAATGGTTGTGTGTATTAAAATCAAAACGACTAGAAGCATCACCATATGTTAGCTCTTTAACTAGACCTATATTTTTAAACACTCTTAAATTATTATATATCGTTGCAACACTGATATTAGGAAAATCTGGTGAAAGTGCTTGGTAAATTTCATCGGCAGTTGGATGTGTATGTGAAGAAATTAGATAACGAATGATAGCTTGTCTTTGAGGTGTAATTCGCACACCTGCTTTTCTCAGCTCTGTAATTGATTCTTCCAATTCATGATCAATTGATTCTATATCTGCACTCATAATTTCACCATCTTTCTATTTAATAATAATTATTACTTAATATTAATATAACTTTATATAGTTAAAAATGTCAATTGTTTATCTCTTCTTCTAAGGTTAATACCCATTCTTAGCATTAACAGTATTCTCAATTAGTTTTCCATTATTGAGAAAATGATCTAAATTTCGTTCAAATATCTTTGTTGCATCTATTTTATTATTGTAATCATTGCCAGTAATGTGTGCAGTGATAGTTACATTATCTAAATCATATAATGGATGGTCAGCTGATAAAGGCTCATGTTCGAAAACGTCTAAATATGCGTGTCTTATCAAATTATTCTCCATTACCTCTAACAAATCATTTTCTTTTATTATGGTTCCTCTGCCAACATTAATAAATAATGCATTATCTTTCATATACTCAAAATGTTTCCGCTTCAATAAATGATATGTTTCTTCAGTTTCGGGAAGCGTATTTATAATAATGTCAGCTTTGTTTATTACATTATATAATTCTGTGATTACATAAATATCATCAAAGTAATCAACTAAACTATTTGATCGATTGATACCTATTATTTCAGGATTAAACGGTCTTAATAATTGTGCTGCTGCTTGCGCAATAGCACCTGTCCCTAGAAATAATATGGTTGAGCCACTAACTCTTTTACCAGTGATTGTAGAATCATATATATGATGGCGTTGATTATAATAAGATTTACGCATATTTTTATAATCATCCAAGATAAATGTAACAATATACTCGGCTAATTGTTTAGCTTGAACACCTCTTGTATTTGTCAGTTGAATGCCTCGTTGAAGTACATAGTTCAATGGAAGAGAATTAACCCCTGTTACATACCAAGCAATCCATTTTAAATTGGGACAGCTTTCTAAAAAGGACTGATCTACATGCCCATCATAGCCAATTAAGATGTCAATATTCTGTCGTTCCTCTTCTGGTATATCGGCTGCTTGTGCATAAAATTGAAATTCAATTTGTTGGTATTTATTAACTAAATGTTGCTCTAGTTTACCCAAGCGCTTCAATCCTACTACTTTCAACTTAATCACCCCAAAATATTTTTTAATTCAGCCATTTGATTTTTGACTTTAACCTTTTCAATAACATCTAATATGATACCTTGCTCATCAATAATAAACGTTGTTCTTACAATCCCCATACTTTCCTTTCCAAAAGATTTTTTTAACTGATAAACACCTACTTCTTTCGCAAGTTCATAGTCTTTATCTACGAGTAAATCAAAATTCAAATGATGTTTATTTATGAAATTACGGTGTTTTTGCTCACTATCTCCACTAATTCCAAATACTTGTATATCTAAATCATTAAAAAAAGCTAAATTGTCACGAAAATCACAAGCTTCTGTTGTACACGTTGGCGTATTATCTCTTGGGTAAAAATAAAGTACTGCCTTTTGACCTTTTAAATCTTTATTTGAAATGCTTACTCCATTCTGGTTTTTCAATGAAAAATGTGGGAAACGTTGTCCTTTTTCTAACATTTAATCACCTATTCTTTTTTTAGTTATTATTTATGATACGATATTAGTTGAAAATATTAAATTAAAAGAGGTTGATAGAACATGGAATTCACAGAAAGTGAACGACTTCAGAAGTTATCAAATGAATATATTTTAGGTGGCGTAAACTCACCTTCTCGTTCCTACAAAGCAGTAGGAGGTGGCGCGCCAGTTGTAATGAAAGAAGGTCATGGCGCATATTTGTATGATGTAGATGGCAATAAATTCATTGATTATCTTCAAGCCTATGGACCAATTATCACTGGACATGCACATCCACATATTACTGAAGCTATACAGGATCAAGCTGCAAAAGGCGTGCTTTATGGTACACCTACAGAATTAGAGATTGAATTTAGTAAAAAATTACGTGAAGCTATTCCATCTCTTGAAAAAATACGTTTCGTTAATTCTGGCACTGAAGCTGTGATGACGACAATTCGTGTCGCTCGTGCTTACACTAAACGAGATAAAATAATTAAGTTTGCCGGTTCTTATCACGGTCATTCTGATCTCGTTTTAGTTGCTGCAGGAAGTGGCCCTTCTCAACTAGGTTCTCCTGATTCTGCTGGAGTGCCAGAGAGTGTTGCAAAAGAAGTTATAACCGTGCCTTTTAATGACATTGATTCATATAAAGAAGCAATGTCGCATTGGGGTGATCAAATCGCTGCTGTATTAGTCGAACCAATTGTGGGTAATTTTGGTATGGTTGAACCGCAACCTGGCTTTTTAGAAGAAGTGAATAAAATCACACATGATTATGGAGCTTTAGTTATCTATGATGAGGTTATTACAGCATTTCGCTTCCATTATGGAGCCGCACAAGATTTACTTAACGTATATCCCGATTTAACTGCATTTGGTAAAATCATTGGTGGTGGGTTACCGATTGGAGGATACGGTGGTCGACAAGACATTATGGAACACGTCGCACCATTAGGACCGGCTTACCAAGCAGGTACAATGGCAGGGAATCCTTTATCAATGCGTGCAGGCATTGCTCTATTGGAAGTTCTAGAACAAGATGGTGTTTATGATAGACTTGATCGTCTAGGTAAACGCTTAGAAGATGGCTTATTAAAACTCATCGATAAGCACGGTATCACAGCTACTATTAATCGTGTTTATGGTTCACTAACACTATATTTTACGAACGAAAAAATAACGCATTATGAGCAAGTTGAAAGATCAGATGGTGAAGCATTTGGTAAATTCTTCAAATTAATGCTTAATCAAGGTATTAATTTAGCTCCATCTAAATTTGAAGCATGGTTCCTAACTACTGAACATACTGAAGAAGATATTGACAAGACATTAGAAGCAGCTGATTATGCCTTTAGTCAAATGAAATAAACTTGAAAATTAATCCTCGTCAGTGTATAACATATATAACTCATATTTAATATATAAAAATAAAGGAGTATGACCTTTGAAGCTAGGAGCCCGTATCTTAAAGACAGGTATTGCCATAATACTTGCCCTATTCATCACTTCTTTTTTACCTAATGACGTTGGATTTAAATCTGTCGCTGGTATCAGTGCAGTTGTTGCAATGCAACCCAATATCCATCGTTCTGTTAAGACAATTTCTGAGCAAGCTATGGGAAACTTTATTGGTGCATTGCTGGCAGTCATAGTGGTAGTAGTTTTTGGTAAAAATATTGTTATTATGGGCATTACCGTTATCTTATTAATCGCTATTTTATATAAAATCAACTTGGCACACGTTGCTACACTTGCAAGTGTGACTGCCTTAATTATCATGGGACAACATACTGGTTCATTTTATGTGGCAGCTACTTTTAGATTTATATTAGTAATGATAGGTGTGTTAAGTGCATCAATAGTAAATCTTATTTTCTTACCACCAAAATTCGAAACTAAAATTTATCATTATTCCGTAAAATTAACATCTGACATTTTTGTATGGTTTAGATTGGTACTAAATGACACTTCAGATTATCATCAAATTAAACAAGATAATGATCAAATAAAAACACGCTTAAATAGACTTGAACAAATATATGATTATTATAATGAAGAACGACCACTTACAAAAAAACATGTATTTCAACAGAATAGAAAGAAAATCCTTTTCAAGGAAGTGGTTAGTACCACACGACAAGCGTATGAAGTGTTAAACCGAATGACACGGTATCAAAATGATTTGCATAATTTAAATTATAATTTAATCTTTCAAATTAAACTTGAAATTGATGCATTAATTGAATATCACGAACAAATTTTGCGTAGTTTATCGAAAAAGGCACGCTATAATATTGAGCATGTTGAAAATAATATTATTAATCCTCAAAAGAAAGATTTAATGCTCGCATTTCAACAGGAATTAATTCAAAACCCCTATCAAACAAAATATTCTTATTCTAATTTAATGCAGATTATCGCTGCGATTGAAGAGTATCGATATCATTTAGAGCATCTAGATCGTCTCAGATTAAGCTATTTTACGTATCATCGTACTGATGCGGATATTGACATAGTTGATGAAGACTTTGATGTATAAATGAAGATACGCTTTAACAATATAAATTAAGCATTTTAAAATTTATTTAGTAAGGTTTTAACTATTTAAATATTTTCTATTCAAAGAAAATGGCAATTTCTATTACAAATGTAGAAATTGCCATTTTTATTATCAACACATTATTTTTTAATTTTTACAGATCTTGAATGCTATATAAATGTTCATATGCACCTTGTCTTGCTATTAATTCTTGATGCGTACCAGTTTCTATAATTTCACCATTTTGTAATACAACGATTTTATCGGCATGTGTAATCGTTGATAAACGATGTGCCACGATCAATGTTGTACGATCTTTACTTAAAACATCAAGTGCGTCTTGTATAATAGCCTCGCTTTCAAGATCTAGTGCGCTCGTTGCTTCATCTAAGATTAATATTGGTGGATTATTTAAAAATATGCGTCCAATTGATAAGCGTTGCTTTTGCCCGCCGGATAGTTTAACACCGCGCTCACCAACCTCAGTGTCATATCCTTGTGGTAATTTAGAAATGAAATCATGTGCATTAGCCATTTTTGCAGCTTCAATAATTTCTGCTTCAGTAGCATCTGGACGCCCTAATAATATATTTTCACGTACTGAATCGGAAAATAGTATATTATCTTGCTGTACTAAACCAATTTGATTTCTTAAACTTCCCGTCAAAAAGTCCTTAACATTATGCCCATCTATAGTGATTTCGCCACCAGTGACATCATAAAATCTGGGAATTAAATTAATTAATGTAGATTTACCACCACCACTCATACCAACAAAAGCAACTGTTTCTCCGCGGTTAATGGACAAATTAATATCTTTTAATACCAAAGATTCATTGTCATTATATTTAAAACTTACATGTCTTAAATCAATATGCCCCTGTTTAATTTCAATTGGCTGAGCACCTCGGCCATTTTTAATATCATAATCTTCATCTATAAGTTGAAACACTCGGTCCATTGAAGCAAAACTTTGAGTTAGCGTGGTAAATGATGATACCAAACGACGTAAAGGTCCAAATAATTGTTCTAAGTAACCAACAAACGCTGCTAGTGTTCCTACTGTAATTGAACCATTAATAACTAGATAGGAACCTACACCAATCACTATGATAGGTCCCAAATCTGTGACGGTATTAATCGCTGCAAAAGAATAAGCATTCCATGACGTGTGTTTGAACGCTTTTTGTAAAAAATGAGTATTCTTTTTGTCAAAATTTTTCGCCTCATTATCTTCAATTGCAAAACTTTTTATCACTGACATGCCTTGTACACGTTCATGTAGAAAGCCTTGTACTTCTGCAAGCGCTTGTGATCGTACACGTGTTAAAGAACGCAATTTACCGAAGAAAAAGTAAACTGTCAAAATATAGAACGGAAATATCAAAATGGCTGCTAATGTTAATTTAACATCTAAAAAGAACATAATTGATAACGCAATAATAATCGTAATACAATCTAGCCAAATATTCATTAGTCCTGTTAAAATAAAATCCTTGGTTTGTTCTACATCATTAATAACCCTTGAAATAACTTGACCCACTTGATTATTTGCATAAAATCGTGCGCTTAATGCCTGTAAATGATTGTATAATTGTTTTCTAATGTCATATAGAATCTTATTACTGGTCCACTGTGCTAAATATTGTCTTAAATATTCAATAGGTGGTCGCATAATAAGAAAAATAAAGAGTGCTATACCAATGGCAACACTTAGATGCATAACCTTTTGATGTGCTGTTAATGAATGATTATTAATCACACCATCAATCGCATATTTGATTAACAGCGGTATTAACATTGGTATACCAAATTTTATTATTCCAATGACAATCGTTGCAAATATACGATATTTATATGGCTTAACAAAATTTAAATATCGTCTAATCATAAGAATAACCCCCAACTTCCTTAAGTACCTAACTTACCTTTACCCTAACGCTAAAATTAGCATGAAATACAACAGAGGTTGATATGGCATCGCAAGATAAAAATCAAGCTTTGCATTCAACCTCTGGCATGCAATATAATACACTTCATTGTGCTGTTTAAAACTTAAATGTCAATTTATTATTGAAGGCTTGAAAGTATTAAGCTTTTGTCATTGAATACTATAACCAATTTATTTTGGAATTACACATAATTTGCTTAATAATCTCGTACCTTTTTATAGCGTTGTTTCCAAACTTTTATAAAATCAGGTGCAAATGGCCCTTTCTTTTGCTCTATCCATTGCTGTAATATATCAACATTTCGGCGCAAAATCATATCGATATCATGTGGATAATTCATTTGATTCATATGTTGTTCATATTCATCTTCATCTAATAAATGATATTTCCCATTAGGATAAACTTTAATATCTAAATCATAATCGATATATTTAAGTGCTTCTTCATCACAAACAAAAGGTGATGATAAATTACAATAATAATAGATTCCATCCTCTCTAAACATACAAATAACATTGAACCAATATTCTGAATGGAAGTAAACAATAGCTGGTTCTCTCGTTATCCAAGTTCGACCATCACTTTCAGTAACGAGCGTGTGATCATTACCTCCAATAATGACATGGTCGGTTCCCTTGAGGATTGTCGTTTCTGACCAAACGCGATGAATATTGCCATCGTGTTTATAGCTTTGTATTTTTATTGTTTCTCCTTCTTTAGGTATGGATTCTTTAACCATACTCCACACCACCTTTTCATATTTTGCACTTTTGATTATATCATATTTTAAAAATTTAACTTAAGCTTTAACTGTCTTTTTTCAGCTATTCGTACTATTAAGTTTCTCCAATTATAAAGTCATAAATCTTTGACATTGATACTGGAAATGTATAATCATCACGGTTAGATAAATCTAACCACGTCATATATTTTGGAAGCTGAACCGCCGTTAAATTAACATCATGAACTACACTATAAACCTGTATATTCCATGTTAAATGTGTAAACTGATGTTTTAGTTGATAAATAGGCTCACCTGTAGCGGTGATAGACATACCAAGACGATTTGTTAGTTCTTGTTCCGCGTTATCAGCGTCAACCATTGGAAATTGCCACATACCGTTAAGTAGCTTCTCTTGACGTTTTTCTATAAGATAGTCTCCATGCTGATTACGAATTAAAAATACTTTTAGATTTATTATTTTCTTTTTTTTATTTTTGCTTTTTACTGGTAGATCTTGAATCGTACCTTGCTCAAAAGCTTCACAATGTGATTGTATAGGACAAAATAAGCATAATGGATTTTTAGGCGTACAAATAAGTGCACCCAGTTCCATCATTGCCTGATTAAATGTACCAGCATGCTCTTGTACATATGGTTCTAATTGGTTTTCATATGCTTTTCTAGTAGATTGTAGTTTAATATCACTATAATCATTATTAATTCTTGACCACACTCTAAAAACATTACCATCAACCGTAGGCAATGGATGATTAAAAGCGATACTCATCACTGCAGCTTTAGTATAAGGACCTACACCCTTCAACTTTTCAAAATGTTCAGGTTGTGATGGCACAATCCCTCGATACACTTGATGGACTTCTTTAATTGCAGAATGGAAATTTCGTGCTCGACTATAATAACCTAGCCCCTCCCAATATTTTAAAACCTCATCTTCATGCGCATCACTTAATTCTTTAATTGTTGGAAAGCGTTGTATAAAGCGATGATAATAATCTATTACCGTTTTCACTTGTGTTTGCTGTAACATAACTTCGCTCAACCAAATATAATATGGATCTGCAGTTTCTCTCCAAGGCAGTTCGCGTTGATTTTTATTAAACCAATCCTCTAAATGACGCTTAAATGTTCTTTCTCTATACAATGACATATACTCCTCTTGCATATTTTTTATTGCTCTACTCATTTAAATTAACTATAATGTAACTTCATTTCGTTATTCCAATTTTTAGATTATAATAAAATATAAATACCAAAGAAAAGAGTGAATGATATGGATACTGCCACACATATAGCTATCGGTGTTGGTTTGACTGCATTAGCTACACAAGATCCAGCAATGGCAGACACGTTTGCCGCTACTGCCACTACGATTATAGCCGGATCTTTAATACCAGATAGTGACACGGTGTTAAAGCTTAAAAGTAATTCCGCCTACATAACACATCATAGAGGCATCACACATTCTATCCCTTTTACAATTTTATGGCCAATCCTTATAACATTTATCATATTTGTTATCTTCAAACAAACAAATCCACTGCATGTATGGATGTGGGCACAATTAGCTGTCTTTTTACATGTCTTTGTAGATATATTTAACTCTTACGGTACACAAGCGTTACGCCCTATTACCAACAAATGGATACAATTAGGTGTTATTAACACATTCGACCCGATTATTTTCATCATTTTAGTTATAGGCATTATATTATGGATTATTGGAATACATCCTTATGCTATTTTTATTCCAATATTGTTCTTGTTAATTGGCTATTATATGATTCGTTTTAAAATGCAGTCAATCATCACTGAACAGGCTCTTAATCAAATTAGATCTAAACAGCACCCAGTAAAAATATTTGTTATTCCTACTTTAAAGTTTTTTGAATGGCGAGTAGCTATTCAAACAGAAACACATGATTATGTTGGGAGAGCTTATGGCAGAAATGTCGTATTTAGCGATAAAGTAGAGCGCCAACAATTCAAACCTGGAACTTTATTATGGCAAATAAAAGGCAATCCTGAAATACGTACATTTTTAAATTTTTCTTCGATTTATCGTTGGCAGATACGTCGCTTGGATGATGACACGACTGAGATACGACTCATTGATTTAAGATATTTAAATAATGACCACTACTCATTTGCTGCTATAGCGCATGTCAATAATCAACAGAAAATTGATTATTCTTATATCGGTTGGGTGTTTTCTGAAGAAAAATTACAGAAAAAACTATATTCATAATTTAAAAATGAAAGCCAATTGAAGTGTTAACTTTGTCACTATAGACGACACATCAAATTGACTTTTTTATTATTTATGCGTTGCTAGCAAATGGTTAGTCTTTATTATTTTCATTATTAATCTTCGTCATGGGATAATGTTGATATTTTGTTTGTGCCATGTGACGGTGATACCAATAACTTAAAGTAAATATTAATACCAAAAATAATATAAAATAGATATGATATGGTAAATTACTTAAACTGGTAATTCCAAAAATAACGGATGTACTTACTCCATCAACTAAATAATATAGTGGGTTGAGCATTAGAATATGACCAAATATCGATAAAGTCGTTTTAGGTATGTATAAAATAGGAACCATAAAACAACTTAACAGTACACCTATCCAGTAGATCTTCATTACCAACTTTTGATACATAATACTTAATAAACCTAATAATTCAGCGATTAATATGATATTTAGACACCCTATTAACAAATAAAATATTAGTGCCCAAACTGATAATTCAATGTTCAAAGGTAAAAAAATGATTAAAATTAAGAACAGTAAAAATCCGACTAAAGTTCCCGCTAATCCATTCAATATTGTTGTCACAATAGGTGATAAACTAAATGATTTAGTAACCCAATAATCATTTTTATAATCCTTGAATGCTTTATATGTAGTATAAGTAAATACTATAAAATATAAGGCTGATGCTAATCTATAATACCATCGTATTCGAACAAGTTCTTCAATTGCCATCATTTTCATCCAACCTGCACTTGCTAGTATCATTATAATACCTGTAAGTAGCAAGAGCGCAAATCCTTTCCAACTTTCCAATAAACGTTTTATTGAATATTGGCAAAGTCGAGGAATATTTTTAATATAAATTATCCAATTATCTATCATTTTTTCACCTACAATTCAATAAATATCCATTTATTTTCTTTCATATCTGCAATTAAATAGCCACCATACGTCTTTGTTATCCAAATGTCTTTTGAAATATTAAATTCTTTCTTTAACTCATCTTTTTTAACTATTGGGAAGACAAATCCTTTAAGTTTATCGGTATCATTAAATAGCATTTCAATGGGTTGTTCAGTTATATCTACTACAAATCGATTTTCTTTGTCAGGAACCAAAGTTTTCTTCACTGTTTTATGTGATTTGTTTAAATGGCTATTGAAATAATCAACAAAATTGCCATAATTTGATTTCATGTATTTTGACATGGTTGTAAATTTATGTTCCTCATATAATGCAGCAGGATTAAAATATTCTAATTTATTTTTAGCAACATAATAATTCTTGTTATCAACTTTTACCCGATAATTTTTCGAATTTTCTCCAATAATTGTTAATAAGCTATATTTAGGTGCTGTTAATTCATTATTACCATGCAAATGAATTTTCCCATTCAGTGCTAATCCATATGCCAGCTTTTCTTCATATGGATCCACATTTTGGTTTTGAATTTTTGACTGACTAAGATTATTTGATAGTTGAATATTGCCAGTATTAGTAAATATTAATGCAAACATAACTACCATTCCCAATACTAAGCTTATAAGTATTGTCCAAAACTTCACTATGTATACTGGTGCTTGTGCATGTTTATAACGTTCAACACGTTTAAAATTGTAGGTCATTTCTGGAATTTGTGCTCGACTTTTTTTCCAATCGATATCAAAGTTTTCTATAGCTACTTCATCCTCTAATGATAGTCGATCACGTTCATGTTCCCGAAATTTAGGAATAACTTGATTAATTGAGCCTTCCATTCGCAGTTGTCCATGTGATATCCATGCAACATAATTACTAACCTGAATCACTTTATCGATGTCATCATCAATAATAATCATTGTTAAGTTATTATCAACATAATCATTTGATAATTCTATAGCTTTTGCTAAATATGTTTCCGGTATATTCTCAATAATATGATTTAGAATAATGATTTCTGCTGCTGAAGCTCTAGCAATACTAACGATAAGTTGTGCATATTCAGCATGGGTTAATGTAAATACAGGTTGCTGCTGCTTTGTATCAAGGTGCGCATACTTTATAATTTGTGATACTTTATGGTCGCTTACCTCATAGGGGAAAAGTTTTACAATTGTATTAACATAATTAAAAACTGTTGCTTGTATTAAATGCTTATCTTTGATATCTCCAAAATAAAGCGTACCTGAACATATTACTTTTCCTTTGTCTGGTTTAACATCTCCAGCTAATATTCTTCCTATAAGCGATTTAGAAGATCCTGGCTCACCTATAATTGCTAGTGATTCGCCTTGATATAAATGCAACGAAATTTTATTTAAATTAATATCATTGGCTTCATATTGATATGGGTTAAACCAACGCTTTGCTTTTTTATTTCTAAAATAATGTGTAATATTAAGCATCTTCAATACAATTGAACTACTCATTTAATTCATCCTTCTATAATTTTAATAAGGCTAACGGCAAACCTTCTTCCGATTCAGCACTATTGATTCGAAATCCCCATGCAAATACACCTTTTAGCCGTTCAACTTTAAAAAACATACCACTACCATCATTTAATGGGTAAATTTTACCAATTTCTATTTTAGTGGAATCAATAAGATAACTCTCTGCGATAATCACTTTTGTTTGATACACATCGTATTCATTCATGATGCCGTTCATTTCAGCTTTTCGCATTTTTTCTTTATATAGTTGTATTTCATGTCTTAATTCTTGTTCTGACATTTCACTCATTTGTTTATTCATCAGAAATACCGCTTTCTTCTAAAGTTACTTTGATTTTATCATAATTATAACCTTTTCTCATAAGGGCTTCTATGGTTTTCATGACAAGCTGTTGTCCGTTGTAATTTTTTTGTTTTTTATTATAAACTTTTTCTAAATCTCGTTGCAATAATGCAGCTTCCACACTTTCATCTTGTTGAAAATCTAATTCTTGCAATACTTGCTTAATCGTTTCAATTGTATAACCTTTTTGTATTAGTGCTTGAGACACTTTCTGTTTAACTTTTGCTATAGGACCTTTTTTACTTTTCATCAATTTGTGTCCTACTTTTAAAATATCTTCAAAGGGTTGTTCTACCTCATAGCGCTGCGTAAAACGTTCTATAATCTCCTCTTCAATTCCAACTTGATATAGCTTTTGTTTAAATACTTCTGGCCCCTTATCAGTTGTCCGAATCATCGTATTTTTTAAACTTTCCGCATAATCTTCATGATTAATAAACTTTTCTTTGTAGCAATAATCAATGATTTGATCTATAGCCGTTTCATTGATATCACTTTTAACTAGCTGCTGTCTCACTTCCTTTTCAGTACGTTTTTTAAATGATAAATAGTGCAGTGCAATATGAATTCCAAAGCGATAATGATCGTATTTTTGTATTTCTTCCATTTGTTTAGCATCAATCATTTGATTTTTTTTAAGATTAAATTTAACAAGTGTATCCATATCAATGCCCATTTCAAATACACCATCTAAATATAAATTGAACCGCTCTTTATTCTTCCTCTGCACTTCAATTTTAGTAACTTTTGGCATTGTATCCCTCCAAATGACTAATTTAACTATTCGCATATTCTAACATCTATATTTTATTACACAGAACAAGTTTATGTAACTATAATCTCTTAAAATCTTTGCCTAATCATCATCAATGCAAAGCCAGGCTGGACATCATCCATAAAACAAAAGCACAAAGACGATTTTTAATTTCAGATCGTCTTTGTGCTTCTTTTATAATTAATGCTATATGGGCACTTCAATTTTAACCTGTTACATTTTGTCCGAATCTGGCTTGTAACTTAATACTGATTTAGCTGTGTTAATGCTTCTTGATATTGATTGTTAGAAATAAAATCCTGTTGTTTCATTTTTTCAAGGTTTATTTTAACTCTGTTTTTAAAATTCGTAGACATATCATTAATATCATATACACTTGGTGCATTGACTTTACTTGCTAAAATAGCACTTTGTAATACTGTTATATGTGGCAAATTGTTATTGTTTACGTTTGTAGTTACTCCAAAGTAATGATTAGCTGCGCCTTCTATTGTATATTGGTCGCTACCAAAATAAATATTATTCAAATAAAAACTTAGTATTTGATTCTTACTATATTGTTTTTCAACTTTATGCGCAACAAACAATTCTTTAATTTTACGTGTAAACGAGCGTTCATTATCGTAATAATAGTTTTTGACTGTTTGCTGCGTAATTGTGCTTCCACCTTGCACATCCCGTTCTCCAATCGTCGAGAATAAAGCTCTTACTGTACCTTTAATATCAAAACCATGATGTTTATAGAAACGCTCATCTTCCATAGAAATAAATGCACCTCGAACATATTCTGGCATATGTTGCGCAGAGACAAAATTACTTTTCTTTTCTATCGACTGTAAATCATCTACGTTTGCTCTAGAGGATAAGAAAAACATTAGTCCTAAAAATAAAATAATGATGATGATTAAGAAGATAAACAATCGTAAAAAAAGTCGTTTACTTTTTTTCTTTTTAGGTGGTTTGCCCACAGGTTGATAATACGTATTAAAATGTGGTTCATTTTGACGTTGATTATAATCCCTGGGGGCATTGGCATATTTTTCACTTCTTTTCATGCACTAGCTCCCTTTCTAAACTCACTTGTTACTGTGAGTTTACCAGTAGTTGGCAATATAAGCTATACTATTAGTGAAAAATCAGTCCCAAGGTGGAGCGTTCTTATCATTAAAAACAAAAAAAGCATTTAAATTAAAAGCCAAGTGAATGACTTCTAAATTTAAATGCAAATGAACAGTCAAATGTTCTGAAGACTTATACTTATATTTAAAATGCTGATTATCTTCAACTTACAAGCTTAATCTTCTAATAGTTTAACAATTTCTCTATTAAAATCGTCTAAGTCATCTGGTGTACGACTTGTAACAATATTTTTGTCAACGACTACAGATTCATCAACAACATTTGCGCCTGCATTTGACAAATCTTTACGCACATTTAAAACAGCTGTTACAGTTCGACCTTTTAAATCGTCAGTATCAATTAAAATCTGTGGTCCATGACAAATTGCGAATGCTGGAACATCATTTTTAGTAAAGTATTTTGCGAATGTACCATAACGGCCTTCTGTGTCACCACGTAAATAATCTGGTGAGAATCCTCCAGGAATTAATAACGCATCATAATCTTCTGGATTGGCATCTGCAATGCTCACATCCACTGCGATTTTTTCCCCATGTTTACCTACAACTTCACTATTCGCTGTATCGCTAATAATAACAGTTTTAAATCCTGCATTTTCAATAGCTTCTTTAGGACTTGTAAGCTCTATATCCTCAAATTCATTGGTAACTATAATTGCTACTTTCTTAGTCATAAAATAAATCACCTTTCTATCTAAATTATTATATTTAGTATATAGACAAGTTGATTCATAATTAAACATCGTCATTTTGATTTAAAAGAACTTGATAATTCAAATCATTCACCTTTGTGATGCACTTGCGGTATAAACTTAAATCTACACATCTAACTTTTAATGCCCGACTTGTTTAACCTTTTCTTCTAATTGATCTAAGAGCCCAATCCATTCATCGATATCTCTTATACTTACGTCGTTTGGATCTACGTGATCAATATCATCAATGAATTTAGACAAACGTTTTTTAATTTGGTCAATGGTTTTTTGTTCATTCATTTGTCATGAAATCTCCTTTAAATTGTTTTAATAATGATATTATTATCCTAACAGAATTTGACAAAAAGCGATATAATCTTAATAATGTTTACTGTACTTTCAAGCACATAGTAAAGAATTCACTTTAGGAGTAATAGTCATGATAACAACAAATAAACAACCTATTTCAATCCAAAATGATCCCTGGGAAACTTATAACGATATTGAATCATATGGCCACTTAGCGCTTAGTAATATTGAATTTACAACAACAAATCTATGCAATATGCGATGTAGCCATTGCGCTGTAGGTTATACATTACAAACGAAAGATTCCGAATCATTGCCGATGGATTTGATTTATCGCCGTTTAGATGAAATCCCTCATCTTCGCACTATGTCCATCACAGGCGGCGAACCTATGTTTTCTAAAAAATCAATTAAAAATGTAGTAAAGCCATTACTCAAATATGCATATGATCGTGGCATCTATACTCAAATGAATTCAAATTTAACTTTGCCACAAGACCGTTACTTAGAAGTTGCCGAATACATTGATGTCATGCACATTTCTCACAATTGGGGAACAATTCAGGAATTTACAGATGTCGGCTTTGGTGCAATGGTAAAACAACCACCTTTAAAAGCAAAGTTAAAACTTTATGAGCAGATGCTTGACAATGCTCGTACACTGTCTGAACAAGGTATGTTTGTTTCGGCAGAGACAATGTTAAATCAAAGTACATTGCCGTATTTAAATAAAATACATAATGAAATCGTGACGGAAATGAAATGTCAACGTCATGAAGTTCATCCAATGTATCCTTCCGACTTTGCTAGTCAACTAAATGTGTTATCTTTAGCAGAAATGAAACAAGCTATCAATTATTTATTAGATATCCGTCATGATGATGTATGGATGTTATTTGGTACTTTGCCAATTTATCCTTGTATCAATGACGAAGATGATCAACTACTTCTCGACCGATTACGAAATGCTAAAAACGTAACTATGCGAAATGATCCTGATGGTCGAAGTCGTTTAAATGTCAATGTTTTTACTGGCAATGTCATCGTGACAGACTTTGGTGATGAAAATGGTACAATATCTAATATTAAAAATGATAAGTTAGTAGATGTCTTTGATAAATGGTTAGACAGTGAATTAGCAAAATCTTTAAATTGTCATTGTGAAGCTTTTAACTGTTTAGGGCCTAATGTTTTAGTGAAAAATATGTATTATCCAAATACTGATTTTAGAAAAAATGAAATTGCTATGCACAGTCAAAATATTTATAGCTAAAATATACAAAAGCCTGGAATAACTTTTGTGGAAAAATTAGGGGGCGGGTCAGAATTCATGATGAATTCGTAGTCCCGCCCCGGCAAGGTTGACTAGGATTGAATAAAGATTGGTATAAGCGTATTTTCAATCCAGTCTGCTACTGCCAATACATATAGTTCATAGACCAAAACATACTTATGTCCCAAACTCTTCTCTGTATGCAATACTTTCTACGATTGACTCGCCTACTTAGGAAACAACTTTAGCCATCCCAACTTGCTTTGAATTCCTTTGGTGTTTCAATTTTAATTTGATATATTGATGACCCAAACTGTTATTTACTCTTCAATATTTTGTACGTCAGATAAAAAGTTAATCGTTCTTTTACTTTCCTCTCGTCGATCTTTGCGACGTTTTACGCGTTGTGGTGCTGTTTCATGAAACCATTTTTCAACACGTGTTTCAGGATAGACTTGCGGCACTTTAATCGGCTTCCCATTGTCATCTAAGGCAACAAACGTAAGAAAACTTAACGCTGCTAAATGCCGTTCATTATGCAATACATCATCAATAATAATTTGCACACAAACCTCCATAGAACTGTGCCCAGCATAGGTTACCATTGCTTCGTATGAAGTAATATCACCCGTTTTAATTGGGCGTAAAAAGTCGACAGAATCTGTCGAAGCAGTGACTACTTGTGCATGACTGTGTTTCATTGCCGTTATAGCTGCTATTTCATCAATATTTGCCATCAATGATCCACCAAAAAGCGTATGTAAATGATTTGTGTCTTGCGGAAAGACTTGTTTTGAGTTAACGCTTTTTGATTCAGACATTGATTTTCTTTCTGGTTGTTCACTCATGCTAACAATCCCCTTTTGTATTTAATAAGTAGACTATGCCCAATTACCATTTTTAAAGACCAGCTCTTTACTACCGTCTTCTAAAATACCATAAATGGTTAAGTCAGAACTTCCGATCATAAAATCAACATGGACGTTAGAATCGTTTAAGCCATGCGCTATTTGTTCATCTGTAGACATTTCCGTACCACCCTTAAGATTAAATGCATACGCCGAACCAATCGCTAAATGACAAGAAGCATTCTCGTCAAATAATGTATTATAGAAAATCGTATTGCGATTAGAAATTGGAGAATCATCTGGAACTAATGCTACTTCCCCTAGTCGTTTTGATCCTTCATCGGTATTTATTAAGTCGCGGAGTACGTCCTCACCTTGTTCAGCTTTTATATCAACAATGACGCCTTCTTTAAATGTTAAAGTAAAGTTATCAATAATCGTACCATTATAGCTCAACGGTAATTTATTAGTAACATAGCCATTCACTCTATTACGATCAGGTGCCGTAAACACCTCTTCTGTAGGTATATTGGCTATAAAAGCTTGTCCATTACCATTGACATAGCTGGTAGCATCTTCCCAAATATGTCCATTTGGAAGCCCGACTTCTAGGTCTGTACCTTTAGAAATATAGTGTAACGCTTTGTATTGTTTACGCTGTAATTTATCTGCATGGACACTTAAATTTTTCACATGTTCCTGCCAATTTTTAATAGGATCATTGCCGTCTATGCGAACAATATCAAAGACTTCATCAATAAATTTATTGTAGGCCTCTTCTATGCTTAAATCTGGATATACGCGATGCGCCCATGCTTTAGAAGGAAATGCTGCTACCACCCATGGAAATTGATTTTTTTGACTTGCTTCCATGTAACCTTTAAACGCTTTACTATATTCTATTTGATTTGCTTTTAATTTGTCAGAGTCAATCCCATTTAACAAATCTGGGTCTCCCGAAAGTAAGGCTAGATTTGCTGCTCCGCGTTGTACATAATCCATTCTTTCGTCCACATCATAAGCTTTTAATTCTGTATTTTTAAAATAATCTACAGACTCATGCTCAAATTTAAGTCTGGTTAATGTTGGATCTGTGTATACAACTCGCACATCTGATGCACCTAATAAATATGCTTCTTCAACTATCAAATGTGTTAACTCTAACGCTTCAACTGATGAGCGAATAAAAACGGGTTGTTGTGGTTGAATATTCATACCAACTTTTACTATTAATTGGGCATATTGTCGTAATTTTTGTTGATAATTACTCACGTTGTATTCCTCCTAGTTATGACGTAAATTACCTAATTCGTCTGCAATAGCTGTAACTTCGCTCGGTGAAAATGTGTCTTTCGACATTACAAAGCGATGCATATCTGCTATATCATCTTGATTTGCATTTTTAAATTTTTCAGGATTAATTAATGCAGGGTTCACTATATTGAGTTTATTTCTTATTTCTTCAATCATAACCTCATTTGGCTTCGACACTTCATTCACCTCTTTATGATTAATATTCTTTTAAAATATCACATTTTCAAAAACTTTTATAGGAATTAGCCAATTTATACTTTTTTATTGTTTCAATTACCGATAAAATGGGCATATAGAGAATATGCTTGGAGGAATTCAAATGATAGAGGTAGCATTTGTATGTCTCGGAAATATTTGTCGGTCACCTATGGCTGAAGCAATCATGAGACAACGGTTAAAAGATAGAGACATATCTGGTATCACAGTTCATTCTAGAGGTACTGGAAAATGGAATCTTGGTGAGCCCCCACATGAAGGGACACAAAAGATTTTGACACAACATCATATTCCATTTGATGGTATGATTAGTGAATTATTTGAACCTCATGATGACTTTGATTATATTATTGCGATGGATCAGAGTAATGTTGATAATATTAAACAAATCAACCCAAATATCAAAGGACAATTGTTCAAACTATTAGATTTTAGTAACATGAAAGAGACAGATGTACCTGATCCATATTATACAAATAATTTCGAAGGCGTGTATGACATGGTACAATCATCTTGTGATAATTTAATTAACTACATCATTAAAGATGCAAACTTGAAAGAGAGGTAATTCCTAATGGAAAACAAATTTATTCCTGGTATTTTAATTGGCGCTATCGTTGGTGGTGCTGCAACACTAGCTGACAAATCAACACGTCAATCATTAGCTCAATCAATCAAAGATTTAAAAGAAGGTAATCGTTCACGCAAACCTTCTAAGTTTAATACTATTAAAGATGAAATATTATATTGGAAAGACACAATTGATGAGATTCGTCGTAATAATCCTGAATTAGAAAAATCAATTATGGATGCTAAAGATACCCTTGTAGATCGCAAAAATAAACGTCTTGGTAAGTAATAATTGGCTTTCTATGTGACTGATGTGTTTTAACTTGATGATAGAATTTGCATGGTCACATTAGACAACTACAATGAAATTTGTGCCATATATCTTACACTAATTGAAGACTTAAAGGGGCGGGAAATCAAAGTCGAGATGACTTTTGTCCCGCTCTCTTATTTATAATTATAATTAACGTCTTTACAAAAAGGAGTTTGTCATGGCAAAAAAAGAGAAATCGAGTTCAAACTATCTTAATTCGATTAAAGAGATGCAAGATAAGCATGAACATAAAAGCGATAAAATTAATGTTGATCGTACATACGTAGAACCACAAGAATTCCAATCGAAAGACCCTAAAAAAAGCAATCAAGTATTATTTGTTTCAAGACTTAATAAACCTGCAAAATATACTAAAAAACCAAATTTTATTTCTTATCTTATCTATCGTATAGGTAAAGATGATGCTTCTGGCTTAGCAGCACAGATGACATATCATTTTGTATTGGCACTATTCCCAATGCTTATCTTTTTATTAACTTTACTACCATTATTTCAAATTGACCCTCAACAGGTTAAAGATATGGTTAGTCAAAATGCACCTGCAGAAACTGCAAGTGTCGTATCAAAAATTTTCAATGATATTACAAAAAATGCCAGTGGTAGTATTTTATCAGTAGGTTTAATATTGACAATTTGGTCAGCATCTAACGGAATGACCGCCATTATGAATTCATTTAATGTGGCTTATGATGTTGAAGATGGACGTAATCCAATTGTTCTTAAATTATTAAGTGTTGTCTTTACAGTTGTTATGGGTCTTGTATTAGCTGTAGCACTGACATTACCTACTTTTGGTACATTTATTAAAGACCATTTATTTGGAGCTATTGGCTTAGATAAGCAAGTAGCATGGATTTTTGATTTAATTCGCGTAATTTTACCTTTTATTATCATATTATTGCTGTTTATAACATTATATTCAGTAGCGCCAAATGTTAAAACAAAAATAAAATCTGTTTTCCCAGGGGCACTATTCACTTCAATTATTTGGTTATTAGGTTCATTTGGTTTCGGTTGGTATTTATCTAACTTTGGCAATTATTCAAAAACATACGGCAGCTTAGCAGGTATTATCATTTTGCTTCTTTGGTTATACATCACATGCTTTATCATCATCATTGGCGCAGAAATCAATGCTATTATTCATCAGCGTCATGTAATTAAAGGTAAAACACCTGAAGAAGCTGCATTGGAACATGACGATAACAATCAGAATCATTATAATGAAAATACGACTTACGAATACAATGACGAGACTTCAACAGCCAAAGAAACAAATTATGAAGTAGATAAAAATGCTGAAGCGTTAGAAGATGAAGATAAGGAATCGATTAAAGATGTTATTATCGATAAATTTACTTCTAATGATAAAAATTCAAAAAATTAATTATTTCATTTAACGTAAGCTATTTAGCTAGTAATCTAAAGAAGCCGAATTATGTTGTTAAAAGCATAATTCGGCTTCTTTAATTGACGCTATTGTAATTCTATATCTCTATGTTTATCAATATTTAGAAATATCGAATATATCATCTAACTTTGCCTATCGTTTTCACTGCTTATTGAATAAGATTGTGCTGAAATGCATAGATTACTGCTTGTGTACGGTCTTGTACTTCTAATTTGCTTAAAATATTACTCACATGTGTTTTAACTGTTTTAATAGTAATGTGTGATGCGCTTGCGATTTCTTGATTAGAATATCCTTTAGCAATTAACAGTAAAATTTCCATTTCTCGTTCTGTTAACATTTCATATAGCTCTGCACGTTTTTTCATTCTATTTCGCATTTTTACCAGAACTTCCGGTTCAAATACAGATTCTCCATGATATGTTTTGCGCACTGCTTCAGCGATATCTTTAGCGCTTGTTGTTTTTAAAATATAGCTGTCAACACCAGCGTCTAACGCTCTATATACTTCTTTATCCTCAATAAAGCTAGTCAGCATTACAACTTTAATATGAGGCATCTCTTTCTTGATTTGCGTTGTCGCTTCGACGCCATCCATGTCTTCCATTAATAAATCCATCAAGATTAAATCTGGCTTTAATTCTTGTGCTTTAGCTATTGCCTCTTTACCAGAAGCACCTTCACCTACAACTTCAAGGTCTGGCTGAGTAGATAAATAACTAGAAATTCCTATTCTTACCATTTCATGGTCATCTACAAATAGTACTTTAATTGTCATGTGAATCCTCCTTGTTTAACGGTGCTTTAACCTCTATTCTTGTTCCAGAATCAGGCAATGATACAATATGAAATGTTGCACCTATTTCTAACGCACGTTCGCGCATATTTTTCAAGCCATAACTTTGTTCGACTTTATCATCAACATTAAATCCAATGCCATTATCTTGTATTCTTAATAATAAATAATCTGCTTTATTAAATAATTCTACAGTAACTTTAGTTCCTTTTGAATGTCTTAAAGTATTAGAGATGGCTTCTTGAGTAATTCTAAACAAATGATCTTCTAAACCTTTAGGCACTTTAAATTCTTCAATATCGTGAACCACTTTCATCGGTACTTTTTTCTGTAAATCGATGACTAAATCTTTAATACCTTCACCCAACGACTTGTCCTTTAAACCAATTGGTCTTAGATGTAATAAGAGCGCTCTCATTTCAAGTTGTGAATCTTGCACCATTTTTTCTAAAACTGGAATTTGTTGATCTAAAGGTGGTTCTAGCTCTGTTTCTTTAATTGCAGATAACATCATACTGGCTGCAAATAATTGCTGGCTCACTGAATCATGTAATTCTCGAGCTAGACGTTGACGTTCGTCTTCAATTATTTTTTTCACTTTTACATCATTTAAATTATAATTTTCATTTGTTAAGTTTTGTGTTTTCATTCTTAATCGGTGTAACTCTTGATTTAAGGGAACTAATGTATGATATAAATCAATTGTTTCATTATACAATTCTATATTTTGATCATTTATACCAACTGTTTCCCCTTCTATTGCATGCTCTACTTGTGTTTTGATCCAATCATTTTGTTGATTGATTTTAAAAGCTAATATAGAGCCCACAATAATACATAATAAAATAATAACCAAATTTAAGAAAAGGAATACTGGTATTCCAAATATTTGTGTATAAAACATGCCTTGAAAGTAAATGATATTAACGAATACTTTATCAATAAACAGAAAAGCAATCATTAAGCTATACACTAGTATCAACATTGAGCCGATTGCTCGAATATAGTGGTTCATCGATAAATCACCTCAACGTCACCAATAAAAGTTGAAACATATATATTTACATTATAGTTCTCTTCTTTTAGTTTTTCTTCAATTTGGACGTGATTATTTTCTACTTTATAAGATTGTTGATTCATATAGGCATTACCGTAAAACGCTGTCATGTGTAAATTGACATTATAGTTCAGTGGAACAATCAGTTGTACTTTTCCTAATAAATGACGCACGACAATCGTATTATTTTCTTTAATATTGGCTGCTTTTGTCAAATCAATATGAACGTCGCCAACTCCATGTTGAATTTGTACATCTTCCCATTTATAAACATAAACAGGTGTACGTTGTTCACCAAACCATTTTTGTTTAATAAACTGTGGTGAAGTCACTTCTTGCTCTGAAGCAACAATTGATAATGGTTTAAATTTAAAAACTAAATACCGAATAATCAATATCACTAAGAAAATAAACAATATAATTATTGTATATTTATTAGATAATAAAGTAAACGCTATTAATAATGCTCCAATCCAAAATGCTAATAGCCCTCTTACTTTGTGAAAATAAAGGTAGCCTACATACACTAAAATACAGCCTAAAAGTAAAACGAAAAGAAAGCCAATTTTTTCGAAAAATATATAATAAAAATTGGCTATAATCATTAAAGCTGTAAAAATAATTAATAACTCGGTTGATATATATTTACGTGTCATGGTTCGCCTCCTGAACAACTCAATTTAAGCAACATGACAAATTTGTTGCACGAGATGACATTCTTTTTCAGTAATAATGCGTTCTTTAGATTGTTGTGTTAAATCGGCCTCAATTTTAGCACAATAAGCTTCAAATTGATCCAATCGTGCTTTAATCGCTTGAATTTCACCATCATTAATTTCTTCTGCACACCGAATATTACAAACATGCAATATATCAATATATTTATTTTCTAACGTTGATGTCAAGCTGTCAATTAACTTTAATAAATGTGCTCTTTTTTCATTTAAGTATGCAATATAGTCTTCTATATTTTTTAATTTTGTATCTAAAATAAGTTTATATTCGTCGATACTTTCTTTAACAATATCTTTTAAAAATTTTTGTAAGTATATATCCATATATGTCATAGAACCACCTCGTTATCGATTAGTTCTATTGTAAAATAAATCCGAAGCCCAAATAATAGGCTTCGGAACCATTTTAATATCATACTTTAGCCGTATAAGATTAATTTTATGTAATACTTTACATCTTACTTATCAATTTTAGTCGTTAACAATGGCCCATCTTTTGTCACTATGACAGTATGTTCAATTTGAGCTACAAAACTTTTATCGCTTGTTTCAAATGCCCATTCATTTTTTCCTTCTGTGACAAATGTAGCATTTGAAGAAATAAATGGTTCCACTGCAATAACGACACCTTCTTTAAGAAGTGTTTTATCTTTTGGATCATAGTAATTCATAACATGATTTGGCGCTTCATGCAATGATAGACCTACTCCATGCCCAGTTAAATTCTTAATTACTGTTAAATCATTTTTACGGGCAGTAGCATGTACAGCTTTACCAATATTGCTTAATTTAGTGCCTGGCTTAACCTTTTTCATCGCATTTTCAAACGCCATAATAGCAACATCACATACCTTTTGTTTCATAGGATTGTCCGCTTCTCCCACTACAAATGATATACCTGTATCTGCGTAGTAACCATTTTTCAATGCAGATACATCAATATTTACTAAATCACCTTCGCGGATAATACGCTTACCTGGAATACCATGGGCAACTTCTTCATTTACACTAATACATGTTTGTCCAGGAAAATTTTCATCGTGTATGGGTGCAGAAATAGCACCGTACTCTTCAAATAATTCTTTAGCAATATTATCTAATTCTTTTGTTGTAATTCCAGGTTTAGTAGCCTCTTGCATAGTATCTCTTACTTTAGCGCAGATATATCCTATCTCTTTTAAGGCTTGTAATTCTTCTTCTGTTTTAACAATCATATTATCCCGTTCCTTTTTTAATGATATTATATCTTATTATACCAAAAATTTTTTGATATACTAATTGAGAACATTAATTTCTACATAATAGAAGTTTAAGTATCACACTGATAGAAATTGAGACTAGCGCTTAGAATTTAGTCAATTTAAAGAAATTGCGAGTGGGATTTTTTAACTTAATTTAAGTTCCCACTGAGCCTAGACCTTAATTATCTTAAAGTCTTTCGAAAGGTCAGAGTTTCAAATGAATAAATGGTATAAAAATATAATTGGAGCACGTACTATCAAAACAGGTGTTGCGACATTTTTTACTACAGTTTTTTGTATGTTATTAAATTTGACACCTATTTTTGCAATATTAACAGCAATCGTTACAATCGAACCTACTGCGAAAGCCTCATTAAAAAAAGGGTATCGACGCCTGCCTGCTACAGTCATAGGTGCACTTTTAGCCGTAGTTTTTACATTTATATTCGGTGATCAATCTCCATTTTCTTACGCACTAAGTGCAACATTTACGATTTTATTATGTACTAAATTAAATTTACAAGTGGGAACAACCGTTGCAGTATTAACCTCTGTAGCAATGATTCCTGGTATACATGAAGCATACATATTCAACTTCTTCTCTAGATTATTGACAGCGGTTATAGGCCTTTTGACAGCTGGTTTCGTCAATTTTATTATTTTGCCGCCTAAATATTTCCAACAAATAGAAGATAATATCGCTATTTCTGAAACTAAAACGTTTGAATTATTTTCAAGTCGTATACATGAACTTTTATTAGCTAAATATCAATCTAACACTAGTAACGATAAGCTTTCAAATTTAATAGGTTTATATTCTAAGATTGAGACTTTAATAGGCTATCAAAGAGATGAATTACGCTATCATCATAAAAATGAAGAATGCTTGCATTTAAAAGACTTAACGAATCGTGCACATATTAACCGATTATTAATTACACATTTATCAAATATTATATATTTACCTAAACATACACGTATTGTATTTTCAAATGAAGAAAAACTTGCGATTATTAAAATCAGCAATAGTATTAAAAATATTCAATGTAATGGTTGTTTCAACAAAGAACCTAAGGCGGCTTCAACATTAAAATCGTCAGTTAAGCTTCTTGAAGAATTTGATGTAAATCAGATAAAGAGTCATGTCATCTATGAAATCTTAATGATTTATAAAACGGTAGATAACCTTTATTCATAGCACTTTACAATCGAATGCTTAAGTGACAGTTTTATTACAATTTAAATTTTAGTTTCATTATTGAATAAAATGACTTAAAAGTGGTACATAACAACTGTACTGTTTTTAAGTCATTTTTTAGGAGGCATTTAAAATGAAATACATTATAGTTGGAACTTCACATGCAGGTTATGAAGTAATTGAGACACTATTAAAAGAAGATGAAAATGCTGATATTGAAGTATATGAAAGTGCCGATAAACCATCCTTCTTATCATGTGGTATTCAAAGTTATTTAGAAGATATTTCTCCATCATTAGATTCATTACATTACGCATCTGTAGAATCTTATAAAGCTCAAGGTGTCAAAATTCACACGAAACATACTGTCACTGATTTAGATACGAATAAAAAAACAATAACAGTTGAACACGATGGCCAATCATCAACGGTTAGTTATGATAAATTATTCTTAAGTCCAGGTGGTCAACCTGTAACGCCTCCAGTTGATGGTATAGATAAGTATAATCACGTATACTTTATGCGAGGACGTGAATGGGCAGATGCAATTAAAGCACGCATGCCAAAAGCGAAAAAAGCCATTGTTGTAGGTGGAGGCTATATTGGAATTGAAGCTGCCGAAGCGTTTGCTAAAGCAGGCATTGAGACAAAAATGATTGATATTACTGATCGCCTCTTATCTACCTATTTAGATAAAGAGTTCACTGATATATTAGAAACACATGCTAAAGACCACCATCTTACATTTTATGGGGGTCAAACAGTTAAATCTCTTGAAGGTAATGATCAAGGTGATGTAACAAAAGTTGTTACTGATAAAGATGAATTCGAGGCTGATACTGTGCTATTTGCTGTAGGTGTTGAACCTGCCACAGATTGGTTGAAAGGTAAAATTGATTTAGGTAAAAAAGGTATTATTAACATAAACCATAAGCAAGAAACGTCTGCCCAAGATGTATATGCAGGAGGAGACGCTACTTTGATACCTTTTGCTCCAATTAAAGAAGATCGCTATTTAGCTCTTGCAACTAATTCACGTCGTCAAGGTATTACTGCAGCTAAAAATATGGCGGGTAAAGATGCAACTATGCCAAGAGTATCAGGAACTTCAGGATTAGCACTGTTTGATTATCACTTCGGACAAACTGGTGTTCACGGTTCAGAAAGTGATCAATATGATGGTAATTTAGGTCAAACTTATATTGAAGAACTAATAAGACCTAAATTTATGCAAGACCAAACAAAAGTACACATGAAAATGATTTATGATAAAGACAGTCATAAAATTTTAGGTGGTCAAATCATGTCAAAAGAAAATGTAATCGAATCTATCAATACAATTTCTGTGGCTATTTCTGCTAACTATACTTTAGAAGATTTGGCCGTACAAGACTTTTTCTTCCAACCGGACTATGATAGACCATGGAACTACCTTAACGTTTTAGCTCAACAAGCTTTAGGTGAAACATATGGTAGCGATAAAATGCTATTCTGATGATACTATGTAGTTATATTTATATATTTTCCAATAAATATATAAAAGATTAAAATAATCAGTTTTGGGACATCATTATGTTTCAGGCTATGAACTAAATATTGGCAGTAGTTG
>NZ_KV830904.1:0-29588 GCF_001836955.1 Staphylococcus sp. HMSC063A07 | reverse complement strand
TATTGGCAGTAGTTGACTGGATTGAAAATATGCTCATACTAAGCTTGTTTCAATCCTAGTCAACTTTGACGGAGCGGGACCACGAATTCATAATGATTTCTGTCCCGCTCCATTTTTCTTGTGAAAAGTAATCTATCAATAAAATAGAAAATGTAATCAAATTCAAATGAAAAGTCATCTTATTTATGTGATATTACATATTTATAAAATTTTAGATTTTCATTTTGCTAAATAAACCATATAAAATACAAATACCTCAAAAAGATTCACTCACAATGAACCTTTTCGAGGTGTTTTTTAAAATATAGAATTTATTCTGTTTCACCTTGACCAATCGTCACTGAAGTGACATAGTCATTTTCTATTTTGAATTGTAATTTAATTTGATCTCCATGATATACATATACACCATCATTGGGATGATTAGTGTCTGAATTAGTGTGAGGTATACGATTCAATTTATCACTAGGATAAGCATCTTTCATTTGGTTTAAAGACACTGATTGATCCGTTACTTTAAATCGAATACTTGTAGCAGTATCATCACTTGTTGCTCTAACTTCTTGATCATACACCTGTTTGTACTCTATATTATCTTCCTTGTCCTGATCAATCTTGTAGCCGTTAAAGTTCAACTGTCCACTATCTAATGCGTTAATAAAATTTTCACTAGTAAGATAAGAAGCATTTTTACCTGCATTACCATTATGTACAAACTCGCCTTGAGCTTGAGTTACTTGATTGTTGTAACTTGACGCATGATTGTCCCCATTAACCATTTGTTCAGCGTGTGCAACTTGCGAAAGTGAAAAAGCCATCGATGATGCAGCAAGCGTTAAACCCATCATTTTGAAAACCTTCATTTTCTCACTCCTATATACTTTTAAAATTAAAGTTCACTCACACACTTTTAGTATATCAACATTGGATGAAAGTCTAATCTATTTTTCTCATCTCCCTCTTTCTAGCACTTTACTGTCCTTCATCTTCATTTTAAAGACGGTTAAGCATCCTAAGTGTCTGAATTAAAAAAGAGTTAGATTATCAACTAATTTAGTCATTAATCTAACTCTCAACACGTTACCCTTTAAATCTTTACTTTTTATTGTTTTTAGCACGATCAATCAATACTTTTTTCGCGGCTTCTTCTTCAGTATTATCTAATTCTTTAGGCTCAAATGGAATTCCTTTTCGTTCACATGCTTTTTCAAGCAAATAATCTGTCATTTCGTGATTTTTCGGTAATACAGGACCATGTAAATAAGAACCTAATAAATTCTTATAGTGAATTCCTTCTTTGCGATCTGTGTCATTATTCCCGTAGCCATGTGTTACATGACCAAGCGTACCAAAATTATGATAAGTTCTACCACCATGGTTTTCAAAGCCAACTATTGTTCCAAATGTATCACTTTCAATAACAATGTCACCTGTTAAACGATCTGTTTGAGACTCTGTATAAAAGTCAAGTACACCTAATCCTTCAAGTTCTGTGCCATCTGGTGTAATATATTTCGTGCCTAAAAATTGGTACCCGCCGCAGATAGTAAGACCAGGCATACCATCTTCTATCGCTTCTTTAAGTGGCATCTTAATCTTACTAAGTTCTTTAGTGGCGAGCGCTTGCTCTCTATCACTACCACCACCAATGAAAAAAATATCGCAATCATCAAATGTTACACCATCTGTTTCATTAATTTCTTTAACATTAAGTTTGATATTTCTCTTTTTAGCACGTTGTTTTAACGCAATAATATTACCAATGTCACTGTATAAATTTAATTTATCAGACATAAAATGATATACCGTCAGTTCATTCATTTACGACTGTCCTCCTTCAAAAGAGCGATTTAATTGCTCTAACATTGGTGTTAAAGAAGTATAGTTAGGAATAGCGACCGTAAACGATGTATAGTCCATTGTTTTAGCAGTTGCTTTGTAAATGTCGTTTTCAACAATAACAGGTACATTTACTTCAGCAAGTTTCAAACGCAATTGAAGTTCTTCAGCACGAGTACCTGTAACGATTATGGCTTCAATATCTTGTTTTGTTAACTTTTCAAAGTCAGCATCGTAAATCCACGATGTATCACGACCATCTGCTGCGTTATCATTTAAGCTAATAACATACACTTTTTTACCTTCTAACTGTTCCCCAACTGATAAACTTGCATTCATACCAGCAGGATTTTTAGCAAGATTTATCATCGCTTCTTTATTTCCTTTAGAAAAGTACTGCATTCGTCCATTATCTGAAGTATATGTTTCAAAACCTTTTTGAATCGATGCATCATTAAGACCTAATTCTTTTAATACAGCATATGCTGCTATAGCATTGAATGCGTTGAAATCTCCAGCAATCTTCATATTAAAAGTAAAATTATTGATCGTCATATTTAGAAATGGTGACGCTTCAAAAGTGGAAACTTCATATGTAGGATTTTCACGTTTGAATCCACATTCACAATGATAGTGACCAATTTGATTATAGTGAATATAATCATATTGCAATAGACGTCCACAGTTAGGGCAATATTTACTTTCATTCATGGTACTTTGTTCAAACTCATGTGCATGAGCTTCCATACCATAATAAACTAAAGCATCACTTGCAATTTTTAATCGACTTACAAATGGATCATCCGCATTTAATAATAATTTAATGCCCTTATTACCTATAGACTTTGCAATATTGTTAACCATAATATCTATTTCGCCAAATCGGTCCATTTGGTCACGGAAAAAGTTAGTGAAGACCATCATTGAAGGTGTCACTTCTTTTAGTACACGAGGAATTGACCCTTCATCAATTTCAATAACAGCAATTTTGGTGTTTTTTGTTGATTGCATTATAAATGCAGATGTAATTCCAGCGGCCATATTGGCACCTTCATTATTATGAATTATATCAATATGATTCTTTTTTAATGTATGTCCTATTAAATTTGATGTCGTTGTCTTTCCATTCGTTCCACTAATAAATACAATATCATCAACATTAGCTGCTAATTTGCGCAGTATTGTAGGATCCACTCTGCGTGCAATTTGTCCTGGTAAATCTGTACCTTTTTTACCTATTGATCTGCTTGCAGTTCTAGCAAGTTTTGCTAAGTGGATTGCAGTCCATTGTCTCATTGGCTTCCTCCTCGTCTCTCTCACTCGAATAATTATAACACGTACGCTGGATAACAAAAAATAATCATTACCAGATTATATAACTTTTCTTATTGAACTCAAAGCTTTTACTAACACAACATGCTTTGATATACTGGTGATGGTTGATTAAGTTAATTAAATAATGAGGTGAATGTTTATGCTAAGTAAAGATCTTTTAGCTGCATTAAATGAACAAATGAACCATGAATATTTTGCTGCACATGCGTATATGGCAATGGCAGCGTATTGTGACAAAGAATCATATGAAGGATTCGCTAACTTTTATATTCAACAAGCGAAAGAAGAAAGATTCCATGGTCAAAAAATTTATGATTATATCAATGACCGCGGCGAGCATGCTGAATTCTCTGCTTTGCCAGCACCAAAGATTGAATTCAATTCAATTTTAGAAACATTTAAAGATGGTTTAGCCCAAGAACAAGATGTAACGCATCGTTTTTATAATTTATCAGAGATTGCACGTAATGATAAAGATTATGCGACAACATCATTTTTAAACTGGTTTTTAGATGAGCAAGTTGAAGAAGAAGCTATGTTTGAAACACATATTGATTACTTAAATCGTATTGGTGATGACTGTAATACACTTTATTTATATGAAAAAGAACTAGCATCACGAAATTTTAATGAAGAATAAGTCATCTTAGTATTCGTTTTATGTCTGAAAATCATAATGATTTTCAGGCTTTTTTTACATCTATTCATTTTGACTTAATCACTTTACTATGCATATTGAGAATGTTTGGTTTACAATCATTATATTAATGATTGTAGAAAGGTTGTGATGCCATTGACTAATAATGCCTTTGTAGCTCTAGACTTTGAAACTGCCAATGGCAAACGTACAAGTATTTGTTCAGTTGGTATGGTAAAAGTAATTGATAATCAAATTACTGAATCTTTTCATACGTTAATAAATCCACAAGATTACTTTTCTAAAAAAAATATTAATGTACATGGTATAAATCCAGAAGATGTGATACATGCACCACAATTTGATTATGTATTTCCATACATGCTACAGTTTATTGCTAATTTACCCGTTGTCGCACATAATGCTGCATTTGATATGAATGTGTTACATCAGAGCTTGAAACAAGCAGGTATTATAACTCCAGATTTAACTTATTTTTGTTCATATCAACTTGCTAAGAGAACTATAGATGCACCAAGATATGGTTTAAAGCACATGATGGATTTTTACAATTTAGATTTTCATGGTCATCATGATGCTTTAAATGATGCTAAAGCCTGTGCCATGATTACTTTCCGGTTGTTGCAACATTATGATGATTTAGCAACGATGCTCTCTATCTATGGTAAGAATTTAAAGGACAAAGGCTAAACTATATAGATATTTTTTAATATCGTTATACTATACTAAAATACAGGAGGGAGCAGGACAGAATTCATAATGCATTCGTCGTCCTGCCCCGGCAAGGCTGACTAGAATTGAAACAAACTTAGTATCAGCATATTTTCAATTCAGTCAACTACTGCCAATATTTAGTTCATAGCTTAAAATATAACTGTGTCCCTGGCGCTTTAATATTGTTATCTTATGATTTAGAAATAAAGTCATAAATCGTCATATTACGATAAGTCGACTTAACCAAATTTCCTACAGTTACTCCAATTAACCGTATAGGCGTCTCAGGATCTTTTAATTCCGCATACAACATATATGCGATATTATAGATGTCAGTTTCAGAACGAATTGGATCTCGGAGACTCATCTGTTTAGATAAAGTCTCAAATTTAAAGGTTTTAATTTTAACTGTCACTGTTTTAGCTGACTTCTGCAATTTATTTAAACGTTCAGCTGTCTTTCCTGACAACTCCCACATTTTCTGTAAAATTTCGTCATCATCATTAACATCTGTTGCAAAGGTTCTTTCTGTGCCAACAGACTTTCGAATTCGTGATGATTTCACTGGGCTATCATCAATACCTCGAGCTTTATTGTATAAACCTCTTCCTCGTTTACCGAATAAACGAACTAACTCAAACACATCTTTTTGGTATAAGTCTTGACCATTATAAATACCATGCTTATGCATAATTTTTTCAGAAGCTTTACCTACACCTGGAAAGTCTCCAATGTCTAATGCCATTAATATTTTATGGACATTTTCATAATCTATGACAGTCATTCCATTTGGCTTGTTCATACCACTAGCTAATTTGGCTAAAAACTTATTATACGAAACACCTGCAGAGGCAGTAAGATGTGTCTTTTCATAAATATCACGACGAATATAGTTAGCGATTTGTGATGCCGGTAAATCTGGACGTACTAAGTGTGTAATATCTAAATAAGCTTCATCTAAGGACATAGGCTCAACCGCTTCAGTATAACTACGAAAAATCGACATGATTTCATTTGAAATCGTTCTATATTTTTCATATTGTCCTTGTACATAATAACCGTCTGGACATAACTTGTGTGCCTGTGACATAGGCATAGCTGAATGGACACCATATTTACGCGCCTCGTATGATGCTGTAGATACAACACCTCTGGAACTTGCTTTGCCACCAACGATAACTGGTTTACCTCGTAGCTTAGGATTATCTCTCATTTCTACTTGTGCAAAAAAGAAATCCATATCGATATGCACGATTCGTCTCTCTGTCATTTCACTCCCACCTTTATGACATTTAATGAATACATATGAATCTAATGTTTATTTGTTTTTAAATCGTCCGCAATTACTTCAAATATCGACAACAATGCTTCATTGGTAATATTAACATCCACTTTTATCATTGGTTTTGCTCCAGGATAAGGTCGCACACTCGGATAATTAGTTGCTATCTTTCTAGATTGTGTAGTCATTTTTACAAGCAGTTGATTATCATATAGACCTCCAATCAAAACATCATCATAATATATCAAATATTCGCCCATCATTTTACGTGTTTTTACTGATGTGCTATTTATGTTAGTCATTATTTGATTGAAAAACTGCTCACTTGTCGCCAAAATTGATTTCTCCCTATAAAAAATCTCAATACAATTATACTGTGGAATAAAAGTTAAAACATGTAATCCGCACACTATACAAATTGTACTGAGATACTATATTATTTACACTGGTTATTAAAATAGTAAGGTCGATTATAATACATATAGAGACCGTCATTTGTATTTTGAATATATTTGAAGCGATTACTCCATGCAGTGCCTACTAAATATAAATCTATAAGACAGTATCCAATATGTATGCTGCTAATAAAAATAATTGAAGAATAAGCATAGAAGTTAAAAATAATAAGTAAAACAGCTGTTATTATAATAAGTGGAGCAATCATTGTGATTGTAAATTGATAAATATTCAAATATTTATCCGAAGTTTGACTGACGAGTAAACCTTTTTTATAGTCGAAGTGAATTCTATCGCCTTTTGACAAAATAAAGTACATCATTTTATGAATTAATTTATGCACGATTAACATAACTAAAAATCCAATTATGCCGAAAGTCACATTAATTAATATACTTTGTTCAATCACTTGAGTAAATGTAAACGCCCATTTATATGTCAGCAATATCATAAACATGATAACCACCAATTGAAGACAAACAAATCTGTATGGCTTTAATATACCGTTAGTTAAATCAATTTTGTGCATCACTTCGACCTCCTGTGCATTAAAGTCATCTATAGTATACAACTTTAATTCCATGCTCAAAAGGTTTTTTCAAAAAAGTAAGTTGACTGTAATATGAATTTAATAATCCAGTCAAATACTTAAAAAGTAACACAAATAGAAAATTATTATTTTACAAAGTATTTACCAATTATTCTATTTATGCTGTTTCTTTTTAAATAAAGCAACCGTCTCAATATGTGTGGTTTGTGGAAACATGTCTACGGGTGTAATTTCTTTTAAATCATATTGCGTAGCTAACATATGTGCGTCACGCTGTTGTGTGGATGGATTGCATGAAATATAAACAATTCGTTCAGGATTTAAATCAAGCAATGTTTGAATAAATTGCGCCTCACACCCTTTTCTAGGCGGATCTACCATTACAACATCTGGTTGGATACCCTCACGTTGCCAATCCATAATGACGTCTTCCGCTTTACCACACACAAATGTAGTGTTGTGTAAATCATTAACTAGTGCATTTTGGCGCGCATCTTTAATTGCAGAGGGTACTACTTCAACTCCATAGACATGTTTGGCTACAGGTGCCATATATAAGCCAATTGTACCTATACCACAATACGTATCAAGTACAATTTCTTGCCCATCTAATTGCGCATAATCAATAGCCTTTTGATATAGCTTTTCAGTTTGGCTAGAATTAATTTGATAAAATGATTGATCACTAATTTTAAACGTAATATCACTTAATTGATCAACGATCTTGTCTTTCCCATATAAAGTCGCCGACTGCTGACCCATAATTACATTGGAATGACTATTGTTAATATTTTGTTTGATACTCGTAATGTTCGGAAAAGCTTGTTTTAACTGTTCCACCAGCATATTGGCGTGTTTAAATTTAGAACCATTCGTTACAAAGATTACCATGATTTCATCTGTATAATGCCCAGTGCGTATCACCAAGTGTCGTAAAACGCCTTTCTTAGTCCGCTCGTTATAAATACTGATATGATATTCATTTATCCATTTTTTAACATGATTCATAATATCTTGGTGTTGCTTATCTTGGATAAGGCAACTATCCATATCGATAATATCATGGCTTCTTTGACGGTAATAGCCCATAATTTTATGGTTCATTTTATCTTGACCAATTGGTACTTGCGACTTATTTCGATAGCGCCAAGGATTATCCATTCCAATAGTGTCATTGATTACTGTATCAGTAAATTGCCCTTTTCTATGAAAAAGATTAACAACTTGTTCTTTCTTCATTGCAAGTTGCGCTTCATAACTCATATGCTGTAATTGACACCCTCCACATTTCCAATAATAAACACAAGGAGGGTCAACTCTATGATGACTCGCTTTATTTACCTCAAGTAATTTACCTATTGCAAAATTCTTCTTTACTTTAATAACTTTATACTTAATTTCTTCATTTATTAAGACATTAGGAATAAATATTGGATAACGATCAATTTTCACTACGCCATGCCCTTCGTGTGTTAAATCAATGACGTTACCGATTCTAATGTCATTTTTGTTTATTTCTTCCACATCTTCACCCCACATGAAAAAGAGGTTTAAGTCGTTTAATATAGATGTGTGGCTTACACCCTATGTCCACAAACTAGACCTCAACCTCTTCAACTAACTATTCAACCTTATTATTTTCATTATCGTTAAATGTTTCCCTAGTTGTTGTTTGATTATCATTAATACTACTTTTAACTTGTTGATCTGCCGTCAATTCTTCATTATGTATGTCTTTTGGCGTAAACACTTCAATATGGCGTTTTAAATTTAGAAAATTGGCTGGCAATTTTCCACCATATTCACCATCCACATTTAATTGCATCTCAGTAAATGAAGAAATATTGACTGATTTAGCTTTTTTATAAATAACTTTCGGATGTTTGGTATGTTCCCCACGTGAAGCAAGTGTCATAATGTGCCCTAATTCTGCTAAATTAGCCTTTTCAACAATAATTAAAGTGAAATAACCATCATCTAACTTAGCATCAGGAACAAGTTTTTCGAATCCTGCCATTGAATTGGTTAAACCTAACAAAAATAACAGTGTTTCTCCTTGAAAGACTTCATCATCATATTCAATTCTTATATCTACAGCATTCATCTGCGGAAGCATTTCAAAACCTTTAATGTAATATGCAAAAGGCCCAACTATGGATTTTAGCTTACTTGGTGTTTCATATGACACTTGAGTAATTTTTCCGCCAGCAGCTAAATTAATAAAGTAGCGGTTGTTCATTTTCCCTATATCTACTTTTGTAGTATGTCCATTTATGATTACATCTAATGCTCCCATGATATCATTTGGTAAATGTAAAGCTCGACCAAAATCATTAACCGTACCCATAGGAATAATACCTAACTTTGGTCTGTTTGGTTGTTCTGCAATCCCGTTGACAACCTCATTCAATGTACCATCCCCACCAGCAGCAATAATCATATCATAGTTACACGCTAACGCACGTTCAGCTTCAAGTGTCGCATCACCTACACGTTCTGTAGCATAAGCGCTCGTTTCATAGCCAGCACGTTCTAATTTAATTAATACATCTGGTAACGTTCTTTTAAATAATTCTTTACCTGATGTAGGATTATAAATTATTCTTGCACGTTTTCTCATAGTTTATCCCTCTACTTTTTATACTCATACTTTATATTAAATGATTTATTCAGGAGTTAAAAGTATTTATGTCTAACATCGTAAATATTATTAATTTTAAATTGACTTTATTGACCAAATATTAAGTTTTCATTTATTTAACTTTACAATAGATTAAGAACGCATAATGCTTAGTAAGACATTATGCGTTCTCATACTCTTTCTTATATTATAAAGGTGGCCGCTTCACATATTCATATTATAGCTATTGCATAAATCTATGAATATTACTTCACATGTTTGTGAAAATAATATTAGCGTTGATCTAATTGTTGTTTCAATAACTTATTGACAATTTGTGGATTCGCTTGGCCTTTTGAAGCTTTCATAATTTGACCAACTAAGTAGCCCATCGCTCTACCTTTACCATTTTTATAATCTTCAACTGATTGTGGATTATTATCTAATGCTTCATTAACAAATTTCAATAAAGTTGCTTCGTCTGAAATTTGCACTAAACCTTTGTCTTCCATGATTTGTTTTGCGTCTCCACCATTTTCAGCTAATTCAGGGAAAACTTTTTTCGCAATTTTACTGCTCATTGTGCCATCTTCAATAAGTTTAATCATACCTGCTAAGTTTTCAGGTGTTAACTTTGTTTCTTCTAAATCAACTTGATTTTTATTTAAATATTCATTTACGCCACCCATGAGCCAGTTAGATGTTAACTTCACATCTGCACCTTGTGCTACAGCACCTTCAAAGAAATCAGACATTTCTTTTGTAAGTGTTAACACGTGTGCATCATACTCTGGTAAACCTAATTCTTTGACATATTTTGCTTTACGTTCATCTGGTAGTTCAGGAATGGTTTGTCGTACACGTTCTTTCCATGCGTCATCAACATACAATGGAACGATATCCGGTTCTGGGAAGTAACGATAATCATCTGAACCTTCTTTAACACGCATTAATATTGTTTTACCTGTAGACTCATCAAAACGACGTGTCTCTTGTCCAATGACACCACCATTGAGCAATTCTTCTTCTTGACGTTTTTCTTCATATTCCAAACCTTTTCTAACATAGTTAAATGAGTTAAGGTTTTTTAATTCCGTTTTAGTACCGAATTCTTTTTGCCCATATGGGCGTAATGAAATATTGGCGTCACAACGTAATGAACCTTCTTCCATTTTACAATCTGACACACCTGTATATTGAATAATTGAACGTAATTTTTCCAAATACGCATAAGCTTCTTTTGGAGAGCGAATATCAGGCTCAGAAACTATTTCAATTAATGGCGTACCTTGGCGATTAAGATCGACTAATGAATAGCCGTCTTTGTGTGATAATTTACCAGCATCTTCTTCCATGTGTAAACGCGTAATGCCAATACGCTTTGTTTCTCCATCTACTTCAATATCAATATATCCATGTTCACCAATTGGTTCATCAAATTGTGAAATTTGATACGCTTTTGGATTATCTGGATAGAAATAGTTTTTACGATCAAATTTAGAATTTGTTGCAATATCCATGTTTAAAGCCGTTGATGCACGCATTGCCCAATCAACAGCACGTTTATTAACAACAGGTAAGACACCCGGATATCCTAAATCAATTACATTGGTATTTGAGTTTGGTTCTGCCCCAAAATGTGCGGGTGATGGAGAGAACATTTTAGAATCTGTTTTTAACTCAACGTGAACTTCAAGTCCGATAACTGTTTCAAAATGCATTATTTCCACTCCTTATAAATTTTCGTATGCGTCATGTAGGTTGTATTGTGTTTCATATTGATAAGCAACACGATATAACGTCTTTTCATCAAATGGTTTACCAATAAATTGTAAGCCAATTGGTCGTCCATTGGATTGTCCACAAGGAACAGAAATACCTGGTAAGCCAGCTAAGTTTACCGGTGTCGTTAATAAGTCATTTGCATACATTGTTAGTGGATCATCTAGTTCATCACCTAAATTGAAAGCAGTTGTTGGCGCAGTAGGACCCAAAATAACATCATAATCTTCAAATACTCTATCAAAATCATTTTTAATTAATGTTCTTACTTTTTGCGATTTTTTATAATATGCATCGTAATATCCAGAACTTAATGCAAAAGTCCCAAGGAAAATACGACGTTTTACTTCAGCACCAAAACCTTCGGAACGAGACATTTTATATAGCTCTTCTAATGTTTGCGCTTCTTTTGAGTGATAACCATAGCGGATACCATCAAAACGAGCCAAGTTAGCTGATGCTTCTGAAGATGCGATAACATAATATGAAGGAATACCATATTTTGTATTAGGTAATGATACTTCTTCTACTTCAGCACCTAATGATTTAAGTGTTTCTACAGCATTTTTAACTGATGATTTAACATCTTCACTGACACCTTCTCCTAAATACTCTTTAGGTAACGCTACTTTAAGACCTTTTATATCTTTTCCAATGTCTGAAGTGAAATCAACATCATCTACAGGCGCACTAGTTGAATCGTGTGCATCAACGCCTGAAATAGCTTCTAGCACGAGGGCATTATCTTTAACATTACGCGTAATAGGTCCAATTTGATCTAATGATGAAGCGAATGCTACTAAACCAAAACGAGATACTCGACCATAAGTAGGTTTCATACCAACTACGCCACAATATGCTGCTGGTTGTCTAATTGATCCCCCAGTATCAGAACCTAAACTAAATGGTACTAAGCCTGCTGCTACAGCCGCAGCAGAACCACCTGATGATCCACCCGGTACGGCCGTGTGATCAAAGGGATTGACCGTTTTTTTGAAGTAAGACGTTTCGGTTGAACCTCCCATAGCAAATTCATCCATGTTTAATTTACCGATTAATACTGCATTTTCATGCTTTAATTTATTCATTACTGTTGATTCATAAATTGGAACAAATCCTTCTAACATCTTGCTAGCACAAGTTGTTTCTACACCTTCAGTAATAATATTATCTTTAATCCCCATTGGTATACCGAAGAGCTTTCCATCCATTTGGTCTTTATCTTGTAAATGATCTAATTCTTGTGCTTTCTTAACTGCATTTTCTTTATCTAAAGTTAAAAACGATTTAATCGTTGGATCTGTCTCTTCAATTGCATCATAAATATCTTTAACAATATCTGATGGTTTAACTTTTTTATCTTTAATTAATTGTTGTAGATTCTCAATTGATTCATATCGAATACTCATCTTAAGCGTCCTCCTCATTCATGATGGCTGGAACTTTAAACTGACCATCTTCTGTTTCTTTTGCATTTTTTAATGCAAGTTCTTGAGGAATACCCTCTTGAGCTTTATCTTCACGTAACACATTTTGTAAATCTAAAACGTGATATGTTGGCTCAACACCTTCAGTAGCTGCACTATCATTTTGTTTTGCAAAATCTAAAATACTTTCAAGCGTTGTTGCCATTTCTTCAGTTTCTTCAGGAGAAATTTGAAGTCTTGCTAAGTTAGCGATATGTTCAACTTCTTCGCGTGTTACCTTTGTCATTAAATTAAAAGCCTCCTTATTACTCATTCATCATAAAATTGTATCAAATTTCGACACAAAAATCTAAATATTTATTACATTACACGGGAGCAAGACAAAAATCTTATTTTATAATAAAGCTTTCGGTGCCACAGCCCAACTTACTTTAGTTTAAGGCTATTAAATTAAAAAACTATATAGACCGTTAGTATTAGGATTAATCTGGATTTAAGAAATTGATTTAAGTACATTCTTAACATAAATAACTATTGAAAAATGTAACGTTCGGTAATGTGTGAATTAGCTCAGCAATACATCATTATCCCTTTTATGTCTAAAAGCATTAAAATAATGTTACTCATTTATGATATTTATGCCATTATCCTAGTTACATATACAAAATCCAGAATTTTAATAGCATAGTATTCATTAATTTAAAAATTCTGAATATAAAATCTATACTTAAAATACCTTATTAAAAACTTATATTCCTTAAAAATTTAGAAGGCATAAAATTTATCTTCTCTATCTCATTCATCATATTGTATAATATTACATGTAACTAAAAATAAAGGGGGTTCTTCATATGTTATTATTGGGTTCTACATTGCAAAATCAAGTGCAAACAGACTGGCAAACGTATATTATGATTGCCATTTACTTTATTATTTTACTGATTATCGGATATTATGGCTACAGACAAGCAACAGATAATATTAGTGAATACATGTTGGGTGGTCGAAACATTGGCCCTTACATAACTGCATTATCCGCAGGTGCTTCAGATATGAGTGGCTGGATGATTATGGGACTTCCAGGTTCTGTCTATAGCACTGGATTATCTGCTATTTGGATAACAATCGGACTAACACTTGGCGCTTATCTTAATTATATTATTGTTGCACCGAGGCTTAGAGTTTATACCGAAATAGCTGGGGACGCTATCACACTTCCAGATTTTTTTAAAAATAGATTAAATGATAAAAATAACATCCTAAAAATAACATCCTAAAAATATTCTCTGGTTTAATCATCGTTATATTTTTCACATTATACACGCATTCCGGATTTGTTTCTGGTGGCAAACTGTTTGAAAGTGCTTTTGGACTAAATTATCATATCGGTTTGCTTCTAGTAGCCGTCATTGTTATTGCTTACACGTTTTTCGGAGGATATCTAGCGGTATCAATTACTGATTTTTTCCAAGGCGTTATTATGCTAATTGCAATGGTCATGGTACCAATTGTTGCTATGATGCAACTTAATGGATGGGATACTTTCAATCGTGTTGCTGAAATGAAACCAACAAATTTAGACTTATTTCGTGGAACAACAACTTTAGGAATTATTTCCCTTTTTGCTTGGGGATTAGGATACTTTGGTCAACCACATATTATCGTACGTTTTATGTCAATAAAATCACATCAATTGCTTCCTAAAGCACGTCGCCTAGGAATTAGTTGGATGGCTGTTGGTTTATTAGGCGCTGTCGGTGTGGGGTTAACAGGTATTGCTTTTATTTCTGATAATCATATCAAAATGGAAGATCCAGAAACACTATTTATCGTCATGAGTCAAATTTTATTTCATCCACTTGTTGGTGGCTTTTTATTAGCTGCAATTTTAGCGGCGATTATGAGCACCATTTCATCTCAATTATTAGTTACTTCTAGTTCACTAACAGAGGATTTTTATAAATTAATTCGTGGGGAGAAACATGCTGCTGAGCATCAACGAGAGTTTGTTCTTGTAGGTAGATTATCGGTACTAATTGTCGCAATTGTGGCATTAGCAATTGCATGGTCTCCAAATGATACAATTCTTAATTTAGTTGGAAATGCTTGGGCCGGTTTCGGTGCTGCCTTTAGTCCTTTAGTGTTATATTCTCTTTATTGGAAAAACTTAACGCGTACCGGCGCACTAAGTGGCATGATTGCTGGTGCGGTAGTCGTTATTATTTGGATTGTATGGATCAAACCTTTGGCAACAATCAATGAAATTTTCGGTATATACGAAATTATCCCTGGATTCTTAACTAGCGTTATAGTAACTTATGTTGTCAGTTTATTAACACAGAAACCTGGAGATTTTGTCAATAAAGATATTGAAAAAGTCAAAACCATAATCCGTAAAAAGTAAATGTAAAACATTTGCGCGTTATATTTAAATGTAAAGATAATATAAGACTTACAATTTCATCTTGGATATGCTGAATTATTTGTGTCTAATGACATCAATTGCATCTTTTTCATCATGTTGTTCATTGTGGCTTGCTAGTCAAATATTATCTAGCATGGAGTAATGCAATTGTAATATCACGATATAATTAATACCGCATCATTTATTTAGCATATGATTTTTTAATTTAATTAAACACACCCTAAAAGGTAAACGTTAGTCTAACTTTTAGAGTGTGTTTTTCACTAGATAATTTAACACTATTGTTGATATAATTCCATAAATTGTGGCGCCTATTCTTTAAAATAATCAGGCATCTTTAACTTCGTCTCTTGATTAACATCATGATATATCTCAATTGTAAATTCTGCTGGAGACATAAAGTAAAATGTATAAGCATTATGCGTATAGGTTGGTTCTTCAGAAGCATAACCATCTTTCGTAAGTCGTTCATACATCGCATCGACATCTTCAATACTTTTTTGCGGAAAACCAATGTACAATTCTTTAGGATATTTAAAATCATCGCCATAAATCAAATTAAAGACAAAATGATTTTCATCATGCATAGCCACGAACTGTTTACCCGCGTTAACAAAACATGTCATATCGAAATATTTTTCGAAAAATGTTTTAGCCTTTTGTACATCTCTAACTACCATGTTTAAATGTTTTAATTCCATAAAACCCAACCTATCTCATTAAATTTATTTAATACAATGTGAAATAATAACCATTAAAGTTATTCACTTAATAATGGTGTATTTGATTCATTTCCCTAAACTTATTTAAATAAACAAAAGGCGGATATGAACTAATATAAGTCCTTCCGCCTTTAAAAAAGTTTCTAGTTATTATAAATATGCACTTGTGGCTCTTTGTCATCTTTTGATTTACTGATTAAAGCTCTTGAAGTATTACCGTCTTTAATACGTATTTCGTAACTATCGATGTTATCAAAATATTTATTAGCTTGTTCAGTAACATATTGAGTGATTGCAATCGTTTCAGCTTGCCCATAATAATCTATAGGTAAATCTACTGTAAGTTGACGTGGTTTTTTATCTACAAATTTCACTTTACCTGCTGCTTGAGTAAAGTTTGTAAAATATGACTGTAAATTATTATTAAATTGCTTAAAGTTATTGTTTAATGTCTCGTTTAACTTATCTGCATCATCTGAAGGCAATAAGACTGTTTTTTCATTAATGGACTTCCAATGATTGATCGTAGTTTGACCATCATCTGCAGTTGTTTGTGCGATAAAGCTTCCCGGAGAAATAGAGTCTTGACCAGATTGTTTATAGATAGCAAAATGAATCGGTATATCTTTCAAGTCTTCGTTTGCACGTAAACGAGATAGTATTTCAGATGCCATGGATTTACCTTGTTTCTCAATTTCTTTGTCATCTAAATTTTCACTATATGTTTCTCCATCTTTTTCCTTTTGGTAATAATAAACACTATTCATTGCTAGTCCAATAGTCATTCCTTTAATATTTGAACCTTTTTTATCCCTGTTGCCATAAAAATCTTGTTCTAGTATATTCGATAAATATGCAGGAGATTTTTTAGCAATTTTAGCTTTATCTGTTTCTCCATGATGTGATGGATTAAGGCCTAAATTCTCATTTGCATTTTTATCCTTTTGTTCGCTTTCACTCATTTTGTCAATTTCATCTTTAGTAAATTTAGGCTCAAGATATGCATTAATTGTAGACTTCGATAGATATTGACCATCTTGGTATAAATACTTGTCAGTTGAAAAGACGTCTTTGCTTAAATTCAACAGCCCTCTCTCAAAATCTTCTCCATTATATCCATTCGTCATATTATCCTGTAAAATACCACGCGCTTTGCTTTCTTTAAATGGGAGTAAGGTACGATAGTTATCACCCTGTACATCTTTATCAGTCGCAATTTGATTCGCACTGTTTGGATGATCGGCTGATTTATCTTTTCTATCATCTTGATTACCGTTACTACAAGCCGCTAATATAAATAATACTGAAATCAATAAAATTATTGTCCGCTTCATCGCCGTTCTCCTCTACTCCATTATTTCCGTTTGCTTGCTAATAAAGTCACTTTCTGACCAAATTTCAGTACCAAACTTCTGTGCTTTTGTTAATTTAGACCCTGCATCTTCACCTGCAATAACTAAATCTGTGTTTTTAGTTACACTATTGGTCACTTTTGCACCTTGTAACTGAAGCCAATCAGCCGCTTCTTTACGAGTCATCTGTTCTAGTTTGCCCGTTAATACAATTGTTTTATCTTGAAACTCTGGGTGACCAGCTAATTCTGAAATCTTTACCCCTTTAAAAGTCATATTAACATCTTTGTTAGCTAATTTAGAAATCAATGATTGAATATCTTCATTTTCTAAGTATGTGACGACAGATTGCGCAAGTTTGTCACCAATATCATGAATGCTTATAAGTTCATCTTCGGTAACAGTTAACAAACGTTCTATCGTCTCGTATTTTTCAGCCAAAACATAACTTGCTTTGGCACCTAAATGACGAATACCAAGACCAAAAAGTAAATGTTCTAAAGAATTAGATTTAGCTTTGTCGATAGCTTGTAATAGATTCTCTACTTTCTTTTTACCCATGCGTTCTAAGGGTAATAAATCTTCTTCAGTTAAATAGAAAATATCTGCAACATCTTTAATCAATTCATGCTGATAGAGTTGCTGGATGATTTTCGTTCCTAAACCATCAATATTCATAGCTTGTCTAGATACGAAATGAATAAGTCCTTCAACCAGTTGAGCCTGGCATTTTGGATTGATGCAGCGTAAAGCTACTTCACCTTCAATTCTTACTAACTTATGTCCGCAGCTAGGACAATGCGTTGGCATATGATACGTTTCGGCATCATTGGGGCGCCGCTCGATAATACTTTTTACCACTTCTGGAATAATGTCTCCTGCTTTTTTCACAACAACACTATCTCCAATGCGAATATCACGCTCATGTATTAAATCTTCATTATGCAATGATGCACGTGAAACTGTGGTTCCGGCCACTTTAACTGGTTCTAGAATAGCCGTAGGTGTTACTACTCCGGTTCTTCCTATGCTTAATTCAATGTCTAACAGCCGTGTAACTACTTCTTCAGCAGGAAATTTATATGCAATTGCCCATCTAGGCGATTTTTGCGTGTAACCCATCTCTTCTTGTTGTGCTAAATCATTAACTTTAATCACGATACCATCAATATCATAAGCTAATGATTCACGTTTCGCAGTCCATTTTTCAATGTACGCCAATACACCATCAATATCACTCACACACTCACGTTCTTTATTCGTTTTGAAGCCTAAGCGATCCAGTTCATCCAAAGCATCACTTTGAGTTGTTGCATTAAAATCAGAGAAATCATTGACACTATATAAAAATACACTTAACTTTCGTTTAGCTGCCAACTTTGAATCTAATTGCCGCAACGAGCCTGCAGCAGCGTTTCTTGGATTTGCAAACGGTTGTTCGTTATTTTTCTCTTTTTGTTTATTTAAGGACATAAATGAAGCTCTAGGCATATATGCTTCACCACGTACTTCGAAGTTTAATGGCTCTTTTAATTTCAAAGGGATAGCATGGATCGTTCTTAAATTTTCAGTAATATCTTCTCCAGTCGTACCGTCTCCACGCGTCAATCCTTGCACAAATTTTCCGTTTTCATATTTTAAAGATACTGCTAAACCGTCAATTTTCAGCTCACACATATATTCTACCTCACCTATGTGATCACGAATGCGTTGATCAAAACGCTTTAAATCCTCTTCATTAAAGGCATTACCTAAACTAAGCATTGGTGTATCATGTCTAACCTTTTCGAATGAAGATTGGGCTTCACCGCCAACACGCACCGTTGGAGAATCAGTCGTTTTATACTCAGGATGATCCGCTTCAATTTGGATTAATTCATGAAGAAGCTTATCATATTCGCTGTCAGGAACAGAGGGGTTATCCTGAACATAATATTCATAACTATATTGATTTAATAAATCATGTAATTCATTAACACGATGTTGCAAATTATCCATGATTTAATCCTCCTTTTTTTCAATCGGTGCAAATTGAGCTAACAAGCGTTTAGGACCTTGTGACTTAAATATAATATCTAATTCTACAGAGCCATTTTTCTCATTAACATGACTAACCATACCTTCGCCCCATGCTTTGTGTATGACCTTATCTCCAACATGCCAATCCGATGACTTAACCTCTCTCTTAGGAGAAGTAACTCGTTTACTATAGCCACGTTTTACCATAGATTTTGACTTAGGTGCAATGGTTTGACGTTTATCTAGGTTTGGTAATTCTAATAAATCTTCAGGTATTTCTTCTAGGAAACGGGATGGCATATTAGATTGTGAGCGTCCGAACAGCATTCTACTTGTAGCTCTAGTAATATAAAGCTGCTCTTCTGCACGTGTTATAGCCACATAACAAATTCGTCGTTCTTCTTGCATGTCATGATCATCATCGCTTTTAATCGCTCTAATATGAGGGAATAATGATTCTTCCATTCCCATTAAAAATACAATAGGAAATTCAAGACCTTTAGCCGAGTGCATTGTCATCATTGTTACGCCATCATCAATTTGTGCTTCATCAATATCTGCTACTAATGATAAATCTGTTAAGAAATTAATTAAAGATTGTTCTTCAAGTGGCGTATTTTCTTCATAGTCTTTAGGCACTGACATAAATTCATCAAGGTTTTCCAAACGACTGCGTGATTCTATCGTTTGCTCTCGTTCTAACATAGCGCGATAACCTGTTTTTTCTAATATTTCTTCTACAATTTCACTGATTTCTAAAAATTCTTGTTCTTTAATCAAATTCTGTAATAAATCATAAAACTGTATACATCCTTGTGTTACTTTTTTAGAAAGTCCGATAAAGTCCGCTTCTGATAATGCATCAAACATACTGATATTATTTTGTAATGCATATGCCTGAATTTTCTCAACAGAAGATGGTCCTATACCTCTTTTTGGAACATTGATAATACGTTGTAAACTAATATCATCATTACTATTTGCTACGATTCTCAAATAACTAAGTAAATCTTTAATTTCCTTTCTGTCATAGAACTTTTGACCACCAACCATAGTATAAGGAATATTTGATTTCATAAATGTTTCTTCTAGGACACGTGACTGTGCATTTGTACGATATAAAATTGCAATGTCGCCATAGCTTTTGCCATTGCGCTGATGTTTCATGACTTCGCGCACGACATATTCTGCTTCATCTCGCTCGGTCATGGCCTCATAATACTTAATTTTTTCACCATTGGTATTGGCTGTCCAAAGTCCTTTAGGCTTTCGTTCAGTATTATTTTTAATCACTTCATTTGCTGCATTAAGTATTGTTTTCGTTGAACGATAATTTTGTTCTAAATAGATGCTTTTAGCTTCAGGATAGTCTTCTTCAAAAGATAATATATTTTGAATATCTGCGCCACGCCAACCATAAATTGATTGGTCTGAATCACCTACTACACATAAATTTTTAAATTTACTGGCTAACATTTTCACTAATGTATATTGAGCTTTATTGGTATCTTGATATTCATCTACATGGATATATTGAAATTTATTTTGATAATATTCTAATGCATCTGGAACACGCTCAAATAACCGGATTGTAGTCATAATTAAATCATCAAAATCAAGTGCTTCATTACGAGATAATTGTCGTTGATAACCACTATAAACAGTAGCAATCATCTGTTCGTGATAATTATTCGCTTCTTTTTGAGCATCGTCGGGTGTCTTTAATTCATTTTTTAAATTACTTATTGCTGATATAAACATACGTGGTTCAAATTTTTTACTATCAATATTTTCATTTTTTAATACATCTTTAATGACTGATTTTTGATCTGTCGGGTCTATTATAGTAAAATTTCGTTCGATGCCAATGCGATCAGCATCTCTACGTAAAATTTTGACACACATCGAATGAAATGTTGACATCCAGATAACTGATGCTTCTTCACCGACTAATTGTTCAACACGTTGCTTCATTTCTTTAGCTGCTTTATTGGTAAACGTAATTGCTAGTATGTTATATGGCGAAACACCTTTTTCATTTAATAAATATGCAATTCTATGCGTAAGCACTCTTGTTTTACCTGAGCCAGCACCAGCCATAATCAAAAGTGGCCCTTCTGTCGTTCTCACGGCTTCGCTTTGTTCGTCGTTCATATTTGCAACTAATGAATTCATTACTGAAACTCCTTCTTAATTTTTACTGTTTTCAATGCTTGCTTAATATCTGTATAGATTAAATCTCCAACCACAATTGTATGCGCATAATTGGCCATTTGCTGTGCTTCTGACAACGTAGATATACCGCCACCATAAAATAATTGCGTGCTAGTCAAGGTTTCAGCTACTGACTTAACTTTTTCTACATCACCATAAATACCACTATATTCTATATACATGATTGGTAAATGATATAGCTGATCAACCATTTGAGCATAAGCAATGAGATCTTCTTCATTTAAAGCTGTTTGCGCTTGTGTTACTTCAGCTACTTTGCTTTCTGGATTAAGTACGATATAGCCTTCTAAAAACAGTTCATCAAAATTGATAACATGTCCATATTGTTTTAATGCCTTATGTAACATACCATTTTGATATTTAACATCTGCACTATTTAATACTGTAGGCACGAAATAAAAATCAAATCCTGGCATAACGCTATCAATATTGGAAATTTCTAACACTAAAGGAATAGGATATCTACGTACTCTACTCATTAAATGCAATACATTATCTTCTGTTACATTATCTGTGCCACCAATAATAATTGCGTCTGTGTTGGACATACAAATTGCATCTAAATCGCTGTCATTAATAACTTTTGCAGGGTCTAATTTAAATACATGGCGCCATTCTTTTAAATCATACATACAAGTATCTCCTTTTTTAACATACCTTAAATTATATCATTTTCTATTCTCATTTCTAAACTATTATGCCAAATAAATTCGATTATCATTACGTCAAACATGGCTGAGACAAAATCATTGTCCCAGCCATGTTGTAACACTATTCTTTTGTCTTAATATTTAATCGGTCAAGAATCATTGTATATGCATCATTACCCCATTGTAATGAGCGTTTTACACGTGAAATCGTTGCAGTTGATGCGCCCGATTCTTGCTCTATCGTTGCATAGGTATAACCCTGCTTTATCATTTTAGCTACTTGTAATCGCTGCGATAATGACTGTATTTCATTGACGGTGCATAAATCATCGAAGAATTGATAACACTCTTCTCTATTTTCAAGAGTGAGTATTGCATCAAATAATTCATCTAATGCTTTCCCACGTAATTTTTCAATTTGCATCGTTAACAACCCCTAGACTCATTTTCAATATTTAATCTCATTTTAACGTACTAAATGATTAAAGTGTAGTCAAATATACGCAAGAAGTTAAGGAGTTATTCTAAACCAGCACGATTAAAAATTGTATCCACTTGATTTAAATGGTGTTTTGGATCAAAGCATTCGTCTAATTCATCCTTAGATAATACATTTGTAATTGTTTCATCTTGTTCAATTAATTCGCGGAACGGTGTTTTCGTTTCCCATGATTCCATTGCTTTTGGCTGTACTTTATCATAAGCTTCTTCTCTTACCATTCCTTTATTGATAAGTGCTAATAATACACGTTGCGAATATATAAGACCAAATGTTTTATCAATATTATTTCTCATATTATCTTCATAAACAGTTAGTCTATCTACAATATTTGTAAAACGGTTAAGCGCATAATCTAATGCAATAGTAACATCAGGTAACATAATACGTTCAGCAGAAGAATGTGATATATCACGTTCATGCCATAAAGGTACATTTTCATATGCAGTTGTAATATAGCCTCTTATTACGCGAGATATGCCAGTGATATTTTCTGATCCGATTGGATTGCGTTTATGTGGCATAGCAGAAGAGCCTTTTTGTCCTTTGGCAAATGCTTCTTCAACTTCACGTGTTTCTGTTTTTTGTAAGTTTCTAATTTCTACTGCAAATTTTTCCATAGACGTAGCTATAAGCGCTAGCGTTGCAATATAATATGCGTGACGATCCCGTTGTAATGTTTGTGTTGAAACTGGCGCTGCATCAATACCTAAGTGCTTACACACATAGCTTTCAATTTCAGGAGGAATATTCGCAAATGTACCAACAGCACCGCTCATTTTCCCTACTTCAATTTCTTTGCGCACCTCTTTAAAGCGCTTTAAGTTACGTTTCATTTCCGTATACCATAGTGCCATTTTGATACCGAAAGTTGTAGGTTCAGCATGCACCCCATGTGTACGTCCCATCATTAAGGTATATTTGTATTTTTGAGCTTTTTCAGCTAGAACAGTTATAAATCGTTCTAAATCTTTTTCAATGATATCATTGGCTTGTTTAATGACGTAACTTAACGCTGTATCTACGACATCAGTTGAAGTGAGTCCATAATGCACCCATTTTCTTTCTTCTCCAAGTGTTTCTGAAACTTGTCTTGTAAAGGCAACAACATCATGACGTGTTTGTTCCTCTATTTCTTTAGCCCGATTGACATCTACTTTTGCATTTTGGCGAATTTTTTTAACATCGTCTTTAGGAATATATCCTAATTCACTCCATGCTTCACAAGCTAAAATTTCTACTTCTAACCATGCTTCGTAACGATTTTGATCTGTCCATATCTTTGACATTTCTTCTCTTGAATAGCGCTCTATCATTTTTTTAACTCCTATCACTAGTAATTTGATGAATGACTTACATTAAAACTGTACAATAATACGAAATAAAACGAAAAAGTTCGTTTTTTAATCACTTCAACCTTAGCTTATCAAAATTTCAAGTAAATGTATAAAGTTTTTCCTTACTTTCATATTCTATGATAATCTGAATACGAAAACAATTACTATCAACATTTTTACCACAAAAAAAGGAGCCGGACAGAATTCATTATGAATTCGTATTCCCGCCCCGATATGGTTGACTAGAATTGAAAAAAGCTTGGTATCAGCGTGTTTTCAATCAAGCCAACTACTGCAAATATATAGTTGATAGCCTAAATTATAAAGATGTTCCAAACTGTTTATCTTAATAGAACTAATCTGTATTCAATTTCTTTCCTATAAAAATGACTTCCTGTTTTAATACTTCTATGCTACCGTCAGCAAGCTCTTGAAATATAGGCTTTTCAATTCGACGTATTGGTATATATCCGTCAGAGCGCATGCGTTGTATACATTCAGTTATTGTTTCATTGTCATTTACTTGGAATTTCATAATCCACAACACTTTCTAATTCTTCAGGTTCATAAGCTGCTAACTTACGTTTACGTACACCTTTCGTCCAGAAACCACCATGTATATTTCTAGGCTCATATGCAATAATAAATGCTTTAGGATCTAGATTTTTTATGGTATCCATTAATTTAAGCTCATATTTGCGTGGAGTTAATATTTGCATCACCATACGACTGCCATCGCGTCCAAAAGCTGCGTAGTGTGTCACACCATAGCCTAAATTTCGCAATTCATTCGGCAAATCATGTTCGTATTCACCAGAGGTTACATTAACTACAACATAACCTAGCGCTAACTTTTCTTCTATTTTCATACCAACGATAATTCCAACAGAAAAGCCCAGCGCATATGCAAAAATGTTTTGTATTTGATCTAAACTTGACATTACTAATCCTAAACCTACGACATAGACTAATACTTCTAAAAAGCTCACGACTGCAGCAACATATCGATATCCTTTTAGTGTTAGAATCGTCCTCATGGTTAGGAATGTCACATAGCACACATTAATAATAAAAATAGCAAATACCATGAGCCATGGGTTTTGTGCAATTGCAGACATAAAATTCCTCTTTTCATTCATCAAATCCAGATTATTTTATCAGCCAAACTGATTTTTGTCACTAGTTTTTTATTAACTTTCAGTATTCATATCACTTTTGGGCCAGCTATATCGTGTATAAGCCAGTTCTCTTTTATGAGCATTTCTAATATAATGACGTTCAATTGTTTGACGAGCTGCCTCAGATACACCTTTTCCTTCTAAATAATCATCTATATCATTATAAGTTACACCTAACGCTTCTTCGTCTGGTAATTGCGGTTTATCATCTTCTAAATCAGCAGTAGGAACCTTCTCATATAAATGTTTGGGTGCATGTAAGAAGACTAAGAGTTGGCGTCCTTGACGTTTATTCAAACCGAAAATTGGCGCAATATCTGCAGCACCATCACCATATTTAGTAAAAAAGCCGGTAATATTTTCCGCAGAATGATCCGTACCAACAACAATGCCTTGCGTATGAGATGCGATGGAAAACTGTACTTTCATGCGCTCTCTTGCCTTTTCATTGCCTTTTTGAAAATCTGTTAACTTGATACCCGCTTCTTGTAGAGAAGTAACACTTTGATCTACAGCAGGCTTGATATTTACAGTCACTACTTTATCAGGTTGAATAAACGCGATTGCATCGTCAACTTCAGCTGCATCTTTTTGCACACCATACGGTAATTTAACCGCAATAAATTCGCATTTACGACCTTCTGCGTTTAATTCATCTACAGCTAGCTGTGCGAGTTTACCAGTTAACGTTGAATCCTGTCCACCAGATATGCCAAGAACTAAACTTTTGATGAATGAATGTGATAGTACATAATTTTTAATAAATGACTTAATACTTTCAATTTCTTCTGCTTCATTAATCTCTTTTTTAACTTTCATTTCCTTAACAATGATATCTTGTAACTTAGTCATTTTCTTCCTCCATCTCTTTCACGTGCTCAGCAACTTCAAATATACGTTTATGTTTATTTTCCCAACATGCTGTACTTAAATCAACGGGATACTCTTGGGGATTTAAATAACGTTTATTTTCATCCCACAATTGAGATAATGCTTTTGTTAAATAGGCTTGCGCCTCATCTTCAGAAGGTAAATCATAAACCAGTTTACCTTGTTCAAAGATTACATGGTGTAAATCAATAGCATCAAATGATTTAATATATTTCATCTTATAAGTATGAACCGGATGAAACATTTTTAATCGACTCTCATTATTAGGATTTTCGTGTTCTAACGTTATATAATCCCCTTCCGATTTCCCTGTTTTCTTATTAATGATGCGGTATACTTTTTTCTTACCAGGTGTCGTTACTTTTTCTGCATTATTAGATAATTTAATGCGATCAACGTATTGGCCTTCATTATTTTCAACGGCAACAAGTTTATATACCGCACCCAAAGCTGGCTGATCATAACCAGTGATTAATTTTGTACCTACACCCCAAGAATCTACACATGCACCTTGGGATTTCAAGCTCATAATAGTCTGTTCATCTAAATCGTTTGAAGCAATTATCTTAGCATTAGGAAAACCAGCTTCATCTAACATTCGACGTGCTTCTTTAGACAAGTAAGCAATATCGCCAGAATCTAAACGTATACCAACAAAATTAATCTTATCTCCTAATTCTTTAGCAACTTTAATCGCAGTTGGTACACCTGACTTCAATGTGTGAAATGTATCAACAAGAAAGACACAATCTTTATGTCGTTCAGCGTATTTTTTAAATGCCGTATATTCATCCCCATATGTTTGTACTAACGCATGCGCATGTGTACCTGAAACTGGCAAACCGAATAGCTTACCCGCACGCACGTTACTCGTTGAATTAAATCCTCCAATATAAGCAGCTCTAGCTCCCCACAAAGCAGCATCTAATTCTTGTGCACGTCTAGTTCCAAATTCCATTAATACATCGTTCGGGGCTACTTGACGAATACGACTGGCTTTCGTTGCAATTAAAGTGTGAAAATTGATGATATTCAGTAATTCTGTTTCCAACAATTGTGCTTGAATTAAAGGCGCTTCCACCCTTAACATGGGTTCATTTCCAAAGCAAAGCTCTCCTTCTTGCATCGCATGAATATGGCCAGTAAATCTTAATTGCTTTAAATATTCTAAAAAGTCATCCTGATAACCTATAGATGCAAGATAAGCAATGTCTGAATCTGTAAATTTAAAATTTTCCACAAACTGAATTACCCGTTTCAAACCATTAAATACTGCATAACCACTATCAAATGGCATATTTCTAAAATACAAATCAAAAACTGCCATTCGCTCATGTATGCCGTCATGCCAATAACTTTCTGCCATATTTATTTGATATAAATCATTATGCAACATTAAACTATCATCACTATATTGATACACAAGACTCTCTCCAATCGATCTTTTTATATATTTTATCATAATTCAAACATTCAGAATAATTTAGTTGTTTAATACATACTTTATGTGATCTGCTTTAAAAGACAAATTAGTGACAATGTAATCTTTTTTATGGCCTTTTAATAGCTCTCCATTATAATGGTGATGAGGTGAGCATATGTTAAGGGAAAAAGCCATACAATTTATCCAAACTATGTATAAAGAATTAAAATATTCACAAACTAAAATGAATGCTCGTATACTACAAATAGAGCAAGAAATTGAAGAATCTGGTATTTATACACATACATTAGAAGAATTAACGTATGGTGCCAAAATGGCATGGAGAAATTCAAATCGTTGTATCGGCCGACTATTTTGGGAATCGTTAAACGTTATTGATGCGAGAGATGTTCAAGATGAATCGTCCTTTATAAATTCAATCCATCAGCATTTATCTTTAGCAACAAATGGCGGAAAAATAAAACCTACAATTACTATTTTTTCAGCGGAAAACCCACCTAAAATTTTCAACAATCAAATCATTCGCTATGCTGGATACGATGACATGGGTGACCCTGCAGAACGAGACGTGACTCGTCTAGCACAACACTTAGGATGGCAAGGTAATCATACAGATTTTGATGTGTTACCATTAATCTTTCAAATTCCTGGGAAGCGTGTAACATATCATGAACTTCCTTCTGAACTTGTGAAAGAAGTTGATATTATACATGAGCATTACCCTAAATTAAAAGCACTTAATTTAAAATGGTATGCCGTTCCTATTATTTCAAATATGAACTTAGTTATCGGTGGCATCACATATACCTGCGCTCCTTTTAACGGCTGGTATATGGTCACTGAAATTGCAGTTCGAAATTTTACTGATTCTTATCGCTATAATTTATTAGAAAAAGTTGCAGATGCTTTCAATTTTGATACACTAAAAAATAATACATTCAACAAAGATCGGGCATTAGTTGAATTGAATTATGCGGTCTATCATTCATTCAAATCGCAAGGCGTTTCAATTGTTGATCACTTAACGGCTTCTAAACAGTTTGAACTTTTTCAACAAAAGGAAGCTCAAGCAGAACGCCAAGTGACTGGTAAGTGGTCCTGGCTGGCACCGCCATTATCGCCAACTTTAACTGATAACTATCACCATGGTTTTAATAATGAGATGAAAGATCCAAATTTCTATTATAAAAAGAACAAAACAACATCTTGCCCTTTCCATTAAACACGCTTATGGAGGTCAACTATGAAATTACATTATTTAGGTCCAAAGGGCACTTTTTCTTTTTTAGCAAGCCAACAAATCGTCTCAGAGCCATCAATTGATCGGTGTGCACAGTCCAACTTGCTTGAGGTTATTTTAGCTGTTGTAAATAATAAAGAAGATATGGGAATCGTTCCTATCGAAAATTCTATCGAAGGGACGATTAATATGGTTGCAGATGCACTAGCACAACAAGATATTTTTGCCCACGGGGAAATTATCATAAACATTCACTTTGGATTATATGCATTGCCCCATACATCACTTTCTGATATTTCTACCGTTTATTCGATTGCACCAGCGATTAGTCAAACACGTAACTTTATACACCAACATGGTTTTAATTACGATTATGTCGATAGTACTATTCAGAGTTTAGATAAAATTACATCGACGACTGCAGCAATTGCACCACTGGGCAGTGGAGAACGACTAGGATTTAAGGCCTTAGCATCAAATATTGAAGATTATCCGCATAACACAACACGCTTTTTAATCATCAAAAATCATAATCATTTTAAACCGTATACCAGTCAGACCATACTTGTTATAACACCTCAGTCCGATAAACCCGGCCTATTAGCCAGCATATTAAATACATTTGCATTATTTAATATTAATTTATCATGGATAGAATCACGACCTTTAAAAACAGAACTTGGAAAATATCGATTTTTTGTCCAAGCTGACAGAGGTTTAAATGATGAATTAAAAAAAGTGATTTCAATATTAGAAACATTAGACTTTAAAATTAAAATTATCGGTTCGTTTTCTAATTAAAAATAATTCTGAAATAGTTTCAATGGTATCATTTTGAAGAAAATAAGCCGGGAGCTTTTAGTAATTTTTTATAACGCACATCGTTGATTTAGTTTAGTGGTATTTATTAAATGATACGAAAGTGCCTTATTT
>NZ_KV830903.1:0-3031 GCF_001836955.1 Staphylococcus sp. HMSC063A07 | reverse complement strand
TGTGACCTCCTTGCCATTGTCACCAGACAAGTGAATGTTATACATTCAAAACTAGATAGTAAGTAAAATTGATTTTGCGTCGCAAAACATATATTTGATTAAGTCTTCGATCGATTAGTATTCGTCAGCTCCACGTGTCGCCACGCTTCCACCTCGAACCTATTAACCTCATCATCTTTGAGGGATCTTATAACCGAAGTTGGGAAATCTCATCTTGAGGGGGGCTTCATGCTTAGATGCTTTCAGCACTTATCCCGTCCATACATAGCTACCCAGCTATGCCGTTGGCACGACAACTGGTACACCAGAGGTATGTCCATCCCGGTCCTCTCGTACTAAGGACAGCTCCTCTCAAATTTCCTACGCCCACGACGGATAGGGACCGAACTGTCTCACGACGTTCTGAACCCAGCTCGCGTACCGCTTTAATGGGCGAACAGCCCAACCCTTGGGACCGACTACAGCCCCAGGATGCGATGAGCCGACATCGAGGTGCCAAACCTCCCCGTCGATGTGAACTCTTGGGGGAGATAAGCCTGTTATCCCCGGGGTAGCTTTTATCCGTTGAGCGATGGCCCTTCCATGCGGAACCACCGGATCACTAAGTCCGTCTTTCGACCCTGCTCGACTTGTAGGTCTCGCAGTCAAGCTCCCTTATGCCTTTACACTCTATGAATGATTTCCAACCATTCTGAGGGAACCTTTGAGCGCCTCCGTTACCTTTTAGGAGGCGACCGCCCCAGTCAAACTGCCCGCCTGACACTGTCTCCCACCACGATAAGTGGTGCGGGTTAGAAAGCCAACACAGCTAGGGTAGTATCCCACCAGCGCCTCCACGTAAGCTAGCGCTCACGTTTCAATGGCTCCTACCTATCCTGTACAAGCTGTGCCGAATTTCAATATCAGGCTACAGTAAAGCTCCACGGGGTCTTTCCGTCCTGTCGCGGGTAACCTGCATCTTCACAGGTACTATGATTTCACCGAGTCTCTCGTTGAGACAGTGCCCAAATCGTTACGCCTTTCGTGCGGGTCGGAACTTACCCGACAAGGAATTTCGCTACCTTAGGACCGTTATAGTTACGGCCGCCGTTTACTGGGGCTTCGATTCGTAGCTTCGCAGAAGCTAACCACTCCTCTTAACCTTCCAGCACCGGGCAGGCGTCAGCCCCTATACATCACCTTACGGTTTAGCAGAGACCTGTGTTTTTGATAAACAGTCGCTTGGGCCTATTCACTGCGGCTCTTCTGGGCTTGCACCCTAAAGAGCACCCCTTCTCCCGAAGTTACGGGGTCATTTTGCCGAGTTCCTTAACGAGAGTTCGCTCGCTCACCTTAGAATTCTCATCTTGACTACCTGTGTCGGTTTGCGGTACGGGCACCTGTTATCTATCTAGAGGCTTTTCTTGGCAGTGTGAAATCAACGACTCGAGGAAACAATTTCCTCTCCCCATCACAGCTTGACCTTATGAGTGCCGGATTTGCCTAACACTCAGTCTCACTGCTTAGACGTACAATCCAATCGTACGCTTCGCCTATCCTACTGCGTCCCCCCATCGATTAAAACGATACTAGGTGGTACAGGAATATCAACCTGTTATCCATCGCCTACGCCTGTCGGCCTCAGCTTAGGACCCGACTAACCCAGAGCGGACGAGCCTTCCTCTGGAAACCTTAGTCAATCGGTGGACGGGATTCTCACCCGTCTTTCGCTACTCACACCGGCATTCTCACTTCTAAGCGCTCCACATGTCCTTGCGATCATGCTTCAACGCCCTTAGAACGCTCTCCTACCATTGTCCAAAGGACAATCCACAGCTTCGGTAATATGTTTAGCCCCGGTACATTTTCGGCGCAGTGTCACTCGACTAGTGAGCTATTACGCACTCTTTAAATGATGGCTGCTTCTAAGCCAACATCCTAGTTGTCTGGGCAACGCCACATCCTTTTCCACTTAACATATATTTTGGGACCTTAGCTGGTGGTCTGGGCTGTTTCCCTTTCGAACACGGACCTTATCACCCATGTTCTGACTCCCAAGTTAAATTAATTGGCATTCGGAGTTTGTCTGAATTCGGTAACCCGAGAGGGGCCCCTCGTCCAAACAGTGCTCTACCTCCAATAATCATCACTTGAGGCTAGCCCTAAAGCTATTTCGGAGAGAACCAGCTATCTCCAAGTTCGATTGGAATTTCTCCGCTACCCTCAGTTCATCCGCTCACTTTTCAACGTAAGTCGGTTCGGTCCTCCATTCAGTGTTACCTGAACTTCAACCTGACCAAGGGTAGATCACCTGGTTTCGGGTCTACGACCAAATACTCAACGCCCTATTCAGACTCGCTTTCGCTACGGCTCCACATTTCCTGCTTAACCTTGCATCAAATCGTAACTCGCCGGTTCATTCTACAAAAGGCACGCCATCACCCATTAACGGGCTCTGACTACTTGTAAGCACACGGTTTCAAGTTCTCTTTCACTCCCCTTCCGGGGTACTTTTCACCTTTCCCTCACGGTACTGGTTCACTATCGGTCACTAGAGAGTATTTAGCCTTAGGAGATGGTCCTCCCAGATTCCGACGGAATTTCACGTGCTCCGTCGTACTCAGGATCCACTCAAGAGAGAATATATTTTCAACTACAGGATTATTACCTTCTTTGATTCATCTTTCCAGATGATTCGTCTAATATATTCCTTTGTAACTCCGTATAGAGTGTCCTACAACCCCAATAAGCAAGCTTATTGGTTTGGGCTCTTCCCGTTTCGCTCGCCGCTACTCAGGGAATCGATTTTTCTTTCTCTTCCTCCGGGTACTAAGATGTTTCAGTTCTCCGGGTCTGCCTTCTAACATGCTATGTATTCACATGTCGATAACACAACATAACTTGTGCTGGGTTTCCCCATTCGGAAATCTCTGGATCAATGCTTACTTACAGCTACCCAAAGCATATCGTCGTTAGTAACGTCCTTCATCGGCTTCTAGTGCCAAGGCATCCACCGTGCGCCCTTAATAACTTAATCTTCCACACTGTGCTT
>NZ_KV830902.1:48703-76340 GCF_001836955.1 Staphylococcus sp. HMSC063A07 | reverse complement strand
GAGCGGGTGATGGGAATCGAACCCACAACATCAGCTTGGAAGGCTGAGGTTTTGCCATTAAACTACACCCGCATATATAATAGATGATTGGTGCGGCCGAGAGGACTTGAACCTCCACGGGATTTCTCCCACTAGGCCCTCAACCTAGCGCGTCTGCCATTCCGCCACGACCGCTGGCAAAACGCAATAAACTTATTCGTCTATCGAGAACAATAATAATTGTAATAGATTTGTAATTCAAAGTCAATTATAAATTAACTTTAATTTTACCTTCTTAACAACTTGTCAAATTCATAACTACTGTCTAGCACAACGCTATCCATAATACTATTATTACATCCTTATGTCAATACTTTTAATAATATAAAAAAGCCTAATCTTCTTAGTAAATTTGTTAATCACCATAAGCTTTTATTACACACATATGGCTATAGTGTTTCCTAATTTAATTTTGAAGATTAGACTTTCTCTATATCAATTATTATTTTCTATAATCCTGATTTAGTTTTAATTTCCCATTACATTTGCCACATCTCATGATTGAGATATTCACTCTTTTAATTCTTAAGTATGTTACGCCACATCTTTTACATTGGTATTCATAATTAGCACGCTCTTGATAGCTTTTGATTGCAGAACAAAATCTCGGTGCACCGACTTTGGCACTCAGTTCTTTGAAGTCATTATCTTTGTGCTGATATCCTTTGCCAGATAGATGCAAATGATAGTGACATAGTTCATGTTTAATAATATCCTTTAATGCCTTTAGTCCGTAATGTTTATATTGCATAGGGTTAAGCTCAATATTATGCGTTTTTAAAATATATCTGCCACCAGTCGTTCTTAGTCTGTTGTTAAAATACGCTTCGTGCTCAAATATTTTATTAAAATACTGCTTAGATATAGTTTCAGTTAGATTTTGCAATTCGTCATTATTCATTTGGATTAACCATTGTTAATGATACTTTTCCTTTTTGCTCATCTATATCTATTATCCATACATCAACAATATCTCCTACAGTTACAATATCCATTGGGTTTTTGACATATTTATTAGATAGTTTAGATATATGAACCAGTCCATCTTGTTTAACACCAATATCAACAAACGCACCAAAATCAACGACATTTCTCACAGTTCCACTTAATTTCATTCCTTTTGATAAGTCTGCTATTGAAAGTACATCTGATTTTAACAGTGGTGTTTCGAACTCGTCTCGTGGATCTCTGTGTGGTGCTTTTAAAGATTCAATAATGTCTTCTAATGTTGGAATACCTATATTTAATTTTGTAGAAAGTGAATTCACATCTAATTTACTTAATTTTTCTTTTAGTCCTTTCGTTCCTAACTCATTGATATCTAAATTCAGTTGCTGAAGTAATTGATATGTCGCTTGGTAACTTTCTGGGTGGATAGACGTATTATCCAGTGGCTCTGTTCCATCGATGATACGTAAAAATCCAATGCTTTGTTCAAATGTTTTAGCACCTAATCTTTTTACTTTACTGATTTCTTTATTATGCTTAATAGCACCATGTTGTTCACGGTAATCTATAATATTTTGTGCGATTGGTGCCGTTAAGCCGGATACATATTGCAATAATGATTTTGATGCTGTATTAACGTCAACACCAACTTGGTTCACAGCTGTTTCAACAACAAATGCAAGTGCCTGCTCAAGTTCTTTTTGATTAACATCATGTTGATACTGCCCAACACCAATTGATTTTGGATCTATTTTAACCAATTCACTCAACGGATCTTGAACTCGACGACCTATTGAAACTGCACTTCTTTCTTCTACTTGAAAGTTAGGAAACTCATTACGAGCTACTTCAGAAGCAGAATATACAGATGCACCTGCTTCATTGACGATAATAAATTGAACTGATAATTGGTATTCTTGAATAACTTGTGCTACAAATTGTTCTGTCTCACGACTAGCAGTACCATTTCCTATTGCAATCAATTCTACATTATAATCTCTAATCATTTTTAATAATATGTTTTTTGCCTCTTGGACTTTAGATACAGGAGGATGTGGATACATCACATTCTTAGCAACAAAAGTGCCAAATGGATTAATTACTGCCAATTTACATCCTGTTCTAAATGCGGGATCAATCCCTAAAATTTGTTTACCACGCATTGGTGGTTGTAGTAATAAATGACGTAAATTCTCACTAAAAACATCAATTGCATGATGTTCTGCTTTATTAGTAAGATCTGATCTTATCTCTCGTTCAATTGATGGCATTACTAAACGTTTCAAACTATCGCTTATTGCCTCTTGAATAATACGACTTGCTTCAGTTTGATATTTTATTTCTCTTTTAGCAATAAACTGTTGAATATGCGTGATATCAAATTCAATTTTCACAGTCAATATTTTTTCTTTTTCTCCACGATTCACCGCTAAAACTCTGTGGTTAGCTATTTTTTTAATAGGTTCGGAATAATCATAATACATTGAAAAAATTTCTTTTTCATCTTCCGCTTTTTTCTTTTTTGTCGTAACCAATTGCCCTTGATGGTACACATCTTTTAACAGTTTTGTACGATATGAAGGTTGATCTGCAATACGTTCAGCAATAATATCTTGCGCACCTTGGATAGCTTCTTCAACAGCGTTTACCTCTTCATTTAAGAATGAGGCTGCTTTTGTTGTTATATCTACGTCTAGTTTAGGTAACAGTAACCAGTCTACAAACGGTTCTAATCCTTTACGTTTTGCCTCGGTTGCTCGTGTTTTTTTCTTTTGTTTGTAAGGCCGATATAAATCTTCAACACGCTGTAATTTAGTCTGTTTTAAGATGTCTTGTTTTAATTCTTCTGTAAGCAATCCCTGTTGTTCTATATTATTAATCACTTCTTCTTTACGCTTTTGTAAATGTGCTACATATTGATATTCATCAGCTATTTGTTTTATTTCAACTTCATCTAAACCGCCAGTAGCCTCTTTTCGATATCTAGCAATAAAAGGGACTGTATTATTATCTTCTAATAATGATAATACTGCAGTAATTTGTTTTTTTGAAAATGAATAATTTTGTTCGATAGTTGCAATTAATTGATTGTCCATTGTTTTACCACACTTTTCTAGAAATTCATGCTTATTTTAACATATATTGATATCATCTTCTGATTTAAAAGATACTCATAGAAAAAACAGAGACCTTTACAAATGATGGTCTCTGCTTTTATTGTTTTGCAGCTTGTTGTAATTTTTTTATTGCCGTCCGTTGTAGTCGTGATACATGCATTTGACTCAGTCCTATACGCTCGCCAGTTTCTTTCTGACTCAAACCTTCTATAAATGTACATTGAATAATTTCTCGTTCACGCTCAGATAGAATAGGTAAAATACGTTCTAAAATCATTCTTTTTTCGGTCAAGTCGTAATTATCATCTTGCTGACCCATGATATCTAATAAAGTTACTGTTGACCCATCTTTATCAGCTTCAATCGAATGATCAACACTTAGCGCATTGTAACTTTGCCCCATTTCCATTGCTTCAAGCACTTCTTCTTCTGTAACTTCAAGTCTATTTGCAATTTCTGTAATAGAAGGTGATCGTTCTAGTTCATTTGTTAACTCATCGCTAACTTTTTTAATTCTAGGTCCAATCTCTTTAATACGTCGAGGCACATGTACACTCCATGTCTTGTCTCTTAAATATCGTTTGATTTCACCAATAACAGTTGGCACCAAGAATGCTTCAAATTTTCGATCGAACGAAATATCAAATCGATTGATTGCACCTATTAATCCAACCATTCCCACTTGAACTAAATCTTCATGATGTGATTGCCCTTTAGAATACTTGTAAGCAAGTGATTCAATTAACTTGCGATAATGTTTCACCAATTTATCTTGGGCTTCTGTACTCTTGTCTTCTTGATGCTCTTTAATCCATTGGTTTATTTGTTCAGGTGAAGTGTCATTAATTGATTTCGACTCTTTCGTCATTTTTTGGCACCTGCTCTTTTTTTATATTCTTAATCATACTGATCGTAACACCAGATTCTTTACAGACAGTAACTTCATCCATTAAAGATTCAATTAAAAATAAACCTAGCCCACCTTCACGTAAAAAGTCAATATTCTCATTATTATTATACGGCCCTAATTTTGCTTTAGTTGCTTCATAATCAAAGCTTTCTCCTTGATCGGAAATAACGATTTTAATTTGATTTTCTAGAATTTCAAAGCAAAGATTAATTCTACCGTTTTCTTGTTCGTTTTTATAAGCATGTTTTACTGCATTGGTCACCGCTTCACTCACAGCGATTTTGGCGTCTTCTATATCATCATATGATGCACCTGCTCTGGAAAACACGCCCGACAACGTTAAGCGAATTAAGCTTACATATTCAGCTGAAGCTGGTAATCTCATTTCAATATAATCGTGATTTCCAAGCATTTTATTCAACCTCCGTCCCTTCATTAACATGCATTAAATCTTTTAATCCTGTAATATCAAAAAGTCTACTAATTCGATCTGTCACGCCTAAAATATAAAGTTCTTTATTATGTTGATTTAATGCTTTTAGTGTTCCAACAAATAAGCCCAGACCAGTAGAGTCCATATAACTCACATTTGCTAAATTTACGTGAATATCTTTATCTCCTTCTTGTCGCATTGGAACTAAAACTTCTTCCAATTCTGGTACTGTATAGACATCCAGTTCACCAGCTACATTAACTTCATAATATTTTTCAAATGATTGAGTTTCTACATTAAGGTTCATATATTTACACTCCTAAATAAATTCATTTCACAAAATACATACGCTCTATTTATACCCACAACAATATTGTTATAACCACAATTTTTTATGCTAATTTACTCTTTTGATAATCAAAATTGTCATATCATCACGCTTGTTCGGATTTTGTATTTTTAAAATTGCTTCATATAGTAATTGTACAATATCTTGCGGATGCATATGTTTATATTTATGAATTAGATTTAATAAGTCCTTTTTTGAAATAAACTCACCCATTGAGTTTCGAGCTTCGGTTACGCCATCGGTAAAGATAATGATTAAATCATTGAGATTAACTGCAATTTCTTGTTGGTGATAACGCGTATTTTGACTTACACCCAATACGCGACCACGCACTTCAATTTCTTCAAATTCCTCGGTTTCCGCTCGATAAATATACCCTGGCTCATGTCCCGCCGAGCTGCAGTATAGTAAATGATTCATTTCCTCATATAAACCATAGAACATAGTTACAAACATATTTTGGTTAACATTTTTTTCAACAACTCGATTTAGTCGCTTCAATCCATCACTTGGCAATTGAGAGTGCCCATATGAGTCCATACCAAATTTGATCATACTCATAGCTAATGCGGCTGGAATACCTTTACCAATGACATCTGCAATCGCAAAACTCATCGTTCCGTCTTTATGGTCAATCAAATTAAAATAATCTCCACTTACTTTTTGTGCAGCAACTGATATGACGCCAATTTGTATACTGTCAAATTGTGGTATGTCAGCCTTTAACATAGTTTGTTGCAATCTAGAAGCTAAATCAATTTCTTTATCGTGGAATTGTAATTTATTTACTAACTTTTGATAATCTCGATAGCTGTAGCCAAATCCTCTAACTACTTCTTTTAAGACGTCTAATGTATCTAAAATTTTATGTTCTTCTAAGCTAAGAGAAGATATATAATTCTTATGTATTTCCACAATATCTTCAGGCAAAATATCTTTTTTAATCACTTCACTCGTGTAGTTTTCACATTTTTCTAGTAGCTGAGGTTGCACACCAGTAGCAATGCTTTCGTCTAATAATTCTTTATAGTGTTTTTTAAATTCTTCCACGACGTTTCCTCCTTACTACAACATTCATTATTACTTCAATGAAACGACCATTTATTTAACATAGGCTAAACATGAAACATTTCGCTCTAATAAGTCAAGAGTACCATAATAGCATAAGCAAATGGCAATAAAAACCTAGCTACTATTCTATCAGCTACATTTAATTTCTTTAATTTTTACTTAACACGTAGTCATTTTAAGCCAAAAAAAACTTTAGGGAATACCTAAAGTTTAAACTCAAGACATTCTTTACCATTAACTTTTCAAGCTATTAAACAACGCTTAAGATTTGTTTCAGCTCAAGTATAAAATGTATGAGTATGTTTGATTAGAAGTATGTTAACTATGTTACATGAGCATTTAAAAGTTTCGAAAACAATGACCTATTACATATATAAAACTTTGAGTAATACATATATCTAATTCAAAAAATCTAATGATAGTTATGTAAACCTAGACTAATGTCTAGGGCATGATCTACTTCTTTCATTTTATCCTCAGAGAGATAAGTAAGTTTTTCTTTTAATCTTTTTTTATCTAATGTTCGTATTTGCTCTAGCAGAATAACAGAATCTTTATCTAACTTATATTTCTTTTTACCTATTTCCACATGAGTGGGTATTTTCGCTTTATTAATCCTTCCAGTAATTGCAGCTACAATTACAGTTGGACTATATTTATTACCGGTGTCATTTTGAATGATGACAACTGGTCTTACTCCCCCTTGTTCAGACCCTTGTACCGGTGATAAATCAGCTAAATATACATCGCCGCGTCTAATCATTCACTCTGATGATTGGAAGTTAGATAAGTTTCATTGCAATCACAAGCTTCACATTCAATTGGGAAAGCCTCTGTTGCTAGGGAGAGATTAAGGTCTGCCATCTGAGCATACCCTTCTTTTAATGACTGTTCTAGACTATGACTACGATTTTGATTAAAAGTTAGCATAAGAAGAACCTCCAGTGATTCTAAAAAAGTTATTATTAAACCTTTATTTAGTTTAATAATAACAAATTTTAGATGGAGTGACTACACTATTTTAATAAATCATTAATAATATATTCTTTATTATCAAATTTGTAAATTCTTGGCAAGCGTCGTCCAAGGTTGCATAACACTTCATAATTGATTGTTTTTTGTTGTTTTGCAATTGCATCTACTGATTGTATGCTATCTTGTTGTTTACTTATAACACATACTTCATCGCCTTCAAGAATATCATCATTAATTTTAATGATTGTTTGATCCATACAAACACGGCCAATCACTTCACATTGCTGTCCTTTCACATTTACAAAATGCCCTTGCATTATTCTCAAATAACCATCTGCATAGCCAATTGGTATGATACCTATTTTTATAGGTGATTGTGCTGTATAAGTACTGCCATAGCTGACTGACTCACCAGGTTGTAGTTCTTTTGTTTGTACAATTTGGGTCATTAACTCAGCACTAGGTTGAAGTTCAATGTCAGCCTCTTCCTTTACATACTCTGATGGATAGTAACCATAAAGTGAAATACCTAACCTTACAGCATTACAAATATCTGCATCTATCATCAATGCACCAGCAGAATTTTGTGCGTGAACATAACGTGGCATATCCGTTGAAGTTACCCATGTTTTAAAACATTGATATTGCTGTTGTGCAGAATCTCCTGGTTCATCTGCACATGCAAAATGTGTATAGACACCTTCAAAAACAAGATGCTCGTGCTGTTCTATTAAATGAATGGTTTGGTGGTATTCTGCTTGGTTTTTAATACCTAAGCGTCCCATGCCTGTATCAAGTTTAATATGCAACCACAGTCTTTTCTCATTATCATCATTGATAGCTTTAATAGCAGATGATAACCATGATTTTGAAGGGACCGTTATTGCAACTCTATGTTGAATTGCTTTATTAATATCTTCTATAGGTATAACTCCTAAAATCAATATTTGTGCTTTGATTCCATGCATGCGCAATTCTATCGCTTCATCTAAAGTTGCTACAGCAAAAAAAGAAGCGCCATGGTCCACTAAATATTGAGCAATTCGCACACTTCCTAAACCATAGCCGTTCGCTTTAATTACTGGTATCACTGTCTTATTATCATGTAACTGAGTGAATTGTCGGTAATTGTTATTAATTGCAGCTAAATCGACGTTGATATAGGTGTTTCTATAATACTTATCTGACATGTTATGTCCTCCTCGAAATGACCGTAACATATTATAAATGGATATTATCATATCTCATTTTTCTTATTTTTATTATATGCCGCTTCATCCATTTTTTCTAATAAAACTTGACTCATAGCATAATGATCACTATGTGTAATACTTACATGCACTTTAAATCCTGGATAGTCGATACATGGTTTTCCATAATCATCGTTATAACAATGGATATCATGAAAAGCAACAGTTTTACCTAGTCCAGTACCTAAAGCCTTACTAAATGCTTCCTTTGTTGTGAAACGTCCAGCTAAAAATTCAAGTTTTCTACGTTCGCTTGAAAAACTATGATAGCGCTGTTGTTCTCCAGGAGATAAAATACGTTCAATTAATTTGGGTTGTTTATCATTTAATCGTTGAACACGTTCAATTTCAATTAAATCAATACCTATTCCATAAATCATCTATTTAACCCTCATTCTATGTCATTATTTTCATTATCAATGTTATCTTCATCAGATTGCTCAGCTTTTTGTTGTCGAATCATTTGTTTTAGGCGCTGTGCCTCTGCTTTATTAATTAATTCTACACTTGGAAAGCCACCAGCAGTAAAAAGTTTTACAGTTGCTAAATCATAAAATTGCATTAAAAAGCCTTCAGTAATATCGATGTTTTGAATTCTAAATAGCGGTATTGCTTGTGTTGAAACAAATATAATACCCGTCCGAATGTAAATTACATCAGCTTCTAATGAATAGCGAAAATTTTTATATTTTAACCAAGGATTCACAACAATAAAAATAACAATATATACACTAAAAAATATCGCTAGTCCAATACTGATTTGCATTAAAGTTAGCCAGTGTAATAAAAAATAATTTATTAATATTGCTGCAATCAAAATGATACTTATAATTAGTAAAGTTATTGTTGCTGCAATACGCATGATTTTAGGTCCATTTTGATTCATATGATTATAAGTTGTCATTTGATTCACCTCTTAAAAATGTCGAAGTAACATTTTCAACTTTATGCTCATCTTCAAATTTCAACGTCACACCCTGGAAAATTGCACCTTTGGCTAGAATAAAGTTTATTGTAGCGAGACGAGCACGTTGTAAAAATGGGTGTTGTTCAGTTTCAATTTCAAGTATTTTATCTTTTTTAAAGTAATAACTATTTAACGTTAAAAATGTCAGTTCACTTACTGCAATTTCACTGTCATTTTGCGCCATTCCTGAACATTTAAAGTAGACCCAAGCATGTAATATTCTTATCAAAATTAATACTGCTGCAATCCCAAAGCTCCAAACACTCCAAAAATAGGTACCAATACTTGCTAAAATTAATATAATCACTGAAAAGATGAAGAAATGTCGATGAAAGCTTCTTAAAGGCATGCCTTTATCAATTTTGATAAAATCCATTTCTGGCACTAAATCAGCTAATATGCGATAAGCCTCATGCTGTTTAATAAAAGGTAAAATCATAACTCTACCTTTTGTACTGACATCTACTTCTGAAGTGACATCTGAATCGCTCGTAATAATAAAATGTATAGATGTATATCCAAATAATTTGCGTAATAACGACTGTTTTTCAACGACAGCCTGCAATCTATCAGTTGGTACTGTTATATTTTTTACATTTAGTAATCCATAAGATACTTTTAACTGACTATGCGATTGTGTCACTGTGTAATGATAGTACCGAATCATCATAATCGCCGTTCCTACAATGTAACTTACGATAATAAGGGCAACAGTAATGACAAATACAATTTTAAATGCTGAATTCACCCAACTTAATATACCGTGAGTCAAACTATCCCATGGTATAAAGTCTTCTACCGAATTAAATATTGGACTGAGTGCTGCAAATGTCACACCAACAGCTCCACTTGTTAAAGCCATTAATAATAAAGTCTTAAAGGACATTTTAAATATAATATTTTGATTATCTGTTTGTTCATTGTCAAGTGATTGTGTATCTTGTAAATCATGTTTCTTATTTTCAAGTTGTAAGTCACCTTTTTGCAGTAATTCGAGTTGTTTATCTCGAATTGATTGTTCAATCATTTGGCTTTGTGATTTCGTAATTGTTTCTAATTCCACGCCATCGCTTGGCGTTTTTATTTGCAATTTGACACCATTAACAAGTTGATCGATAACACCTTGAGTGGTTTCAAACGACTGGATTTTTCGGACATTTAATTCTTTTCTATTTTTGTTAAAAACCCCATGTGTGACAATGAAGTGATCATCTTCTAACCAATATCTTGTACTATATACTTCTAAAATTTGTGACACTAACGATATTATAAAGAACATCAGCACTATACCTAACCCAATATAATCACGAATTTCTGAGAAATCAAATTGCCATATATTCACACCTACGACAATGGCAAATAAAATAATATTTTGTTTTATTGCATTATAAATACAGTTAATATAGGAAATAATATGTAATTTTTGAGGATTAGACATCTGTATCTACACCTCTCAAACCTTGTATGATTTTATCCTGTAATCGCAATGCTTCAGCTTCCGAAACAATAGGAAAACTAATTTCATGACCGGCAGTTGGTATTACTAACTTATTTAATTTCAATTTATACAGCAACGGATTTGATTTAACTTCGATTTGTTGCACACGTTCGATCTTGCTCATTTTATGTTTCTTTAAAATATATGTCTTCTTAATTTCTATATTATTGCCATCAAGACGATAGTATCTATGATGGTATAAGATATATGGGCTTGCAATCAAAGTGATAAACATGAGTACTAAATAGATAGCAGCAATATATATCAACCAATGGTACCAATAATTTGTGTACCAAAAATAAGTCAAAACACTCAAAACAATAAATTCAATTACAAAGTAAAGACTATACTTTATCCAGTAATATTTTAATGCCTGCTTAGGACTTTGCTTAAAAACATTGTCACTATAATCCATAAAGAACTCCTTCCTGAAATTTACGTTCATTATATCATAGAAGTAGTGGTAATTGATGGCTACTTAATACTTCAATGGAGGCACATAAATGGATTTATAGTTATAACATATAACACTCTAAGGTTTTAAATAATAATAGGCATTAAATTTGTATATAAAAAAGGAGCGTGACAGAATTCATAATGAATTCGTAGTCCCGCTCCGGCAAGGTTGACTAGGATTGAAAAAGCTTGGTATAAGCTTATTTTCAATCCAATCAACTACTACAATTATTTAGTTCATAGTTTAAGAGATGATTATGTCCCAGATTCAACAATAGTTATATTATTTTTGCATGTCAGCAAATGTACGTCCTTTTGTTGTACGATTCTTGCTTGATTTATCTTTACGATCGAAATTATTTGACTTTTTCTTATTATAATTACCTTTTGTACGTTTATTACGTGTTTCAAATTTCCCACCACGTTTTTTGTTACTTCTTCTGTGGTTTCCACCGTTCTTGCTTTGGCGATTTTTACGTGCTAAAGGTTTTTCGAATGTTAATTGAACTTCTACTTCATCATTTGCCTCAACTAATTCTTGAAGTAATGACGCAACTAATTCTGTTGAATCGTATTCTTTTAACAATTCGCTTGAAATACGTTGTAATCTTGGTTCATTATCTTTTGACATCCAGTTTTGAACTTTTTCTTTAATGTCATCCTCACGCGCTTTTAAAACTTCTTTACGATGCGGTGGTCTCAAAGCAGTCATTCTTCTACTATTAACTTCTTCAATTTGACGAATATAATCCATCTCAATTGGATTGACAAAGGTAACAGCTATACCTTCTTTACCAGCACGGCCAGTACGACCAATGCGGTGTGTATAACTTTCTGTATCTTGAGGGATATCAAAGTTATAAACGTGACTTACCCCTGAAATATCTAAACCACGCGCTGCTACATCTGTAGCAACTAAAATATCAATTTGATCATTTTTGAATTTTTTTAATACTTCTAGACGTTTGGCTTGTGTTATGTCTCCATGCAATCCTTCTGCTTTATAACCTTTTGATAATAAAGCACTTGTTAATTCATCAACACGGCGCTTTGTTCGACCAAATACAATGGCAAGTTCTGGTTGATGAACGTCTAAGAAATTAGTAAAAGTATCAAATTTTTCTAATTCTTTAACAATTGTATAATACTCGTCAATTTGAGGATCTGACATTTCATTGTTCATAGTCTTAACAATTTGAGGTGTTTTCATAAATTGTTGCACGAGTGCTTGAATCGCTTTTGGCATTGTAGCAGAGAATAGCATCGTTTGTCTTTGCTCTGCCGGTATCTTATCCATAATGAATCTCATGTCATCGATAAAGCCCATATTCATCATTTCATCAGCTTCATCTAATATCAATGTGTGAATGCCATTCGTTTTCAATGTTCTACGATTTAAATGATCAATAACTCGTCCAGGTGTTCCTACAACAATTTGAGGTCCTTTTTTAAGCGCCTTGATTTGACGGTCAATTGGCATACCTCCAAATACCGTAACAACCTGAACATTTTGTCCACGGCTAAACTCTCTTAATTGTTCTGCTACTTGCATCGCTAGTTCACGTGTAGGTGCTAAAATCAGTGATTGTACTCCTGATTTATTTACAACTTTTTCTATTAGAGGAATACCGAAAGCACCAGTTTTACCTGTACCTGTCTGTGCTTGTCCGAGGATGTCTCTTCCTTCTAATGCATAAGGGATACTGTCTTTTTGAATTGGCGTAGGTTCTTTAAACCCCATATTTTCTAGGGTTTGAACTGTTTTTTCAGAAATCCCTAAGTCTTTAAAATTTTGCAATATAATTCTCCTTTTATCTATTTATTTCTCGTCGTACTATTTACGTATACGTTCGTATTTGTTTCGTCAACTTCTTAATAGTACCACCTATATTATCTTATAGCAATAAAGGGTTTCTGCAATCAGATAGAAAAAATTTAATCATACATTGCTAAAAGCGCTTGGATAGGCTTTTTTTATAAAAAATGACCTAATTATATTTTTCAATACAATTAGGTCTTGAACTACGTTATATTAAATAATTGCGTTAACAATATCCTCTAATTTATTACCTCTAGAGCCTTTCACTAACACTTTGTCGCCAGCAACTAATTCTTTTTTCAATTGCTCTATAATTGCTTCTTTAGACTCAAAATGTTGTGCATGTGATACATAGGGCTGTCCAGAACGATGAATATATTGTGCTTCTTCACCAAAAGTATATAGCTCATCAATATTTTTATTTTTTAAATATTCACCTATTTCTTCATGCATATGTTGACTGTTGTCACCTAACTCCAGACAATCGGCCAAAATCAATATTTTTCGTCCCTCCATATTACTTAACGTATCTATAGACGCTTTCATACTTGTTGGACTTGCATTATAGGCATCATTAATCACTGTAATTTGCTGTTCTGTTACATGCCTTTCCATGCGCATGCCAGTTAATTGGACATGTTTAATATTGTGTTGAATCATCTCATATGATAAGCCTAACTCATGTCCAACTGCAATGGCAATTGCAGCATTCCTCATATTATGAACGCCTAAAATAGGTAATTCATAATGTTCTGTATTATTAATATTAAAAGCAATACCATCATTTTGATTGGAATCAATTGTACAAACATACGTATTATGTTGTTCCAAGCCCACACTGATTAATTTCGCATGCTTTACTTGTGCTACATGTGGCTGTAATAGTGGCTCGTCCCCGTCATAAATAAAAATACCGTTATCTTTTAGTCCAGTAACAATTTCAGATTTCGCTTTTGCAATACCCGCTCTTGAACCCAAATCTTGCATATGCGATTCACCAATATTCGTAATCACGGCAATATCTGGCTCTGCAATACTAGACAATAATTCAATTTCATGAAATCCAGACATACCCATTTCTAAAATTGATATATCAGTGTCATAATCCAATTCTAAAATTGTTAAGGGCATACCAATTTCATTATTATAATTACCTTGCGTTTTTTTCACTTTAAACTGTGTTTTTAATACGCTCTCTATCATATCTTTAGTAGTCGTTTTGCCATTTGACCCTGTCACAGCTATCACTTTAGGTTGAACATAATTCAAATATGCTTTAGCAAGCTGTTGTAATGCAGTCAAAGTGTCAGAAACATAAATTAATGGTTGCTCTTCTAATGAAGAATCAATTTCTTGACCTGTTTGATAAAATGCAGCTGCAGCACCATCTTGTATACTTTGTTTAACAAAGCGATGCCCATCTACATGCTCTCCTTTAAAAGGAATAAATAACATTTGCGGTTGAACCGCACGTGAGTCAATCGTTACGCCTTTGATTTTAACATCTAAAAATTGGTCATCTATATCACAATCGATCCATGATTTAATTTGTCGCAAAGTTACTTCTATCATAATGACTTACCTCGCTCTTAGTCTATGCTATATTTATTTTTCTTTTTATCTTCGTAACGCTCTTTTGCTAATTCTATAAGTTTTGTAATTAAATCTGAATATGATAAGCCCATATTTTCCCATAAACTTGGATACATACTAAATGCAGTAAATCCAGGCATGGCATTCGTTTCATTGATGAAAATTTGGTTGTCTTCAGTTACGAAGAAATCGGCACGTACTAAACCTGAACAGTCCGTTGCTTTAAAAGCTTCTAGTGCCATATTTCTCAAAGTAAGTTGCACTTCTTGATCTAACTCTGCTGGGATTTGTAATCTAATTTTCCCATCTTTATATTTGGATTTGTAATCATAAAATGCAACATCTTTAACTACTTCTCCAGGCCAAGTCGTTTCTGGATAATCGTTACCTAAAACTGCAACTTCTACTTCACGGGCATTTATGCCTTGTTCAATTACTAATTTGCGATCAAATTGAAATGCTTCGGCAATGCCAGCTTTTAATTCTTGTTCATCGTTACATTTACTAATACCTACACTTGATCCCAAATTCGCCGGTTTAACAAAAACAGGATACTCTAATTTGTCTTTTACCAATTTAATGATATTTCCTTGATACTTTTCATATTCACTGCGTAAAAAACTAATATAAGGTAATTGTGGTAGCCCTCTATGCTCAAACAATTGTTTCATTACAAGCTTATCCATTGAGCTAGAAGCAGCTAACACGCCATTTCCGACATATGGAATATCCAATACTTCAAACAGACCTTGTATCGTACCGTCTTCCCCATTAGGTCCATGTAATAGTGGAAATACTGCATCATATGCTTCACCAGCACTACTTTGTTTTAATAATAAAGTAATATCTTCTGGCTCAACATCTGTTAAAGTAAGTTCTTCTGGAGATTCAATCGTTGCTGTTATGTTACCTTTCTTTTTCCATAAACCATCATTTGTTATATAAATAATGTCCACTAAATATTTTTCTTTATCAATAGCATTTAATACATTTTGAGCTGTTAGCTTTGAAACGTCGTGCTCCGCACTTTTACCACCATAAATAATACAAATATTTTCTTTTTTCATTATGTATTCCTCCAATATTGATTCAACATTAGGCAATTCAATACGTTATACCAGGTCAAAGTATAAAATGAATACCTTTAAATTCATTACTGTTTATACAGTATTCACACAAAATATGCGACTTAACGATCCTCTAAAGATTACTTTCTGAAACTTAATATTACCATAAAACATGAGTTGAATGCATTTGATGATATAAAGGTTATCCGAAAATTTTGTAACATTTTTAAAACGATTTACAACACGTTGTTGTGCAACTAGCTGCTATCATAGATATTCTATAGTCAAATGTTTTAATCTACAGTAAAATCATTGTATAATCAATTTAGAAACTAACGAAATTAAGGAGTTACAAATGAAATATTCATCCCGTCAAACGCCTAATAAACATTGGCTCAAACGAATAGACTGGGTGCTCATAGGTATTTTAACTATACTAGCCATTTTTAGTGTCACACTCATTAGTTCAGCAATGGGTGGCGGTCAATATAGTGCCAATTTTAGTATAAGACAAGTTATTTATTATATTTTAGGTGCTTTCATCGCTCTTATTATCATGCTTTTTTCACCTAAAAAAATTAAAAAAAATACATATTTATTATATTTTATTTTTTGTGTATTGCTTATCGGTTTACTAATTTTACCCGAAACGCCTATTACACCTGTGATTAACGGGGCATCGAGTTGGTATAGTTTTGGACCAGTAAGTATTCAACCATCAGAATTTATGAAGATTGTATTAATTTTAGCATTAGCGAAAATTGTAGAACGACATAATCGTTTTACATTCAATAAGTCACTACAATCCGATTTAGTTTTATTTTTCAAAATAATAGGTGTATCAATTATTCCTATGGCACTCATTTTATTACAAAATGATTTAGGTACGACACTTGTTATATGTGCTGTTATAGCTGGAGTAATGTTGGTTAGTGGTATTACATGGAGATTGTTAGCACCTTTGTTTATTTCTGTCATTGTGTTTGGAAGTAGCATTATTTTAGCCATTTTATACGCACCTTCTGTAATTGAAAAGTCTTTAGGTGTTAAGATGTATCAAATGGGTCGTATTAATTCCTGGTTAGACCCCTATTCATATAGTGGTGGAGATGGCTACCACTTAACAGAATCGTTAAAAGCTATTGGCTCAGGACAGCTATTTGGTAAAGGCTATAATCATGGTGAAGTTTATATTCCTGAAAATCACACGGATTTTATTTTTTCAGTCATAGGTGAAGAAATGGGCTTTATAGGCGCAGTAATTTTACTATTTGTTTTTTTACTTTTAATTTTTCATTTAATTCGTTTAGCAATTAGAGTAGAAGCTCCTTTTAGTAAAATTTTCATCGTAGGTTATATCTCTTTGATTGTATTTCATATTCTTCAAAATATTGGTATGACAATACAGCTATTACCTATTACTGGTATTCCTCTACCCTTTATTAGCTATGGTGGCAGCTCTCTTTGGAGTTTAATGGCTGGTATCGGTGTTATTCTATCCATTTACTACCATGACGTATCAAAGTCTTCAATAAAGCTTAAATAGAGAGGTTTCAGATTTAAATTACAAAGTAAAGAAAGGAGCGGGACAGAATTTATTATGAATTTGTAGTCCCGTCCCCCCAGTAAAGTTAACTAAAATTGAAAAAAGCTTGCTATAAGCTTATTTTCAATCCAGTCAGCTACTGCCAATATTTAGTTCATAGCTTAGCTCTTCTCTATTAATTTTCTTACATTAATTATCAACATGAAGAAACCATGTTTACTTTTGTCTTAGTTTATTCCACGAGTTCACATTTGAGTGAAAATCAGAATAACAATCATAAATTCAAAGCCAGAAAATGAGCGTATAAACTCATTTTCTGGCTTGTTTTTCTAGGAATAATATCCAATATTCCTTTTTTATAGCAATGTAAATCGACTTAAAGACGCACTCGAACCTTTGAATAAAAGTGACATGTTACTTTAGTTTATGAGTGACTGTTGCTGAGGCTGGCAAATTATTCATTATGTCTAAACGAGATTTTGTTTTCTTAATATTTACACCTAGCGATGTTAAGTATTTAACCATGTTTTGAATTTTATCGACTTGTTTCATAATTTCACCTCGTTATATGGCCTTTCACATACATACTACCCTAATTAGCTGTCGTTTACTACATGAATTGAAAATTTATTTGAAATTATTTTATAAATCATCTATAGCATGATAGCCAGCATCATATATTTCTTTTTCAAGTGCATTTAAATTAGTTGGTGTTTCAAAAGTAACATTAACTGCACGTTCATCAAAATTGATCACTACTTCATTAACACCAATCATCTCTAATAACCTTGTTCGTAAGTTTTCCAAGTCGTCTTCACTAGTCACATTTGTAATATAAATTAATCGCTTTTCCACAATTTTCTCCTCCTAGTCTTTTAGCATTTTTTGAAATGTAACTAGCAATTCCTCCATCGCTTCAACTTCCTGCCCATCGTTTATTTTATCCATGATACAACTTTTCATATGATGCTCTAATAGTTTTGTTGCTACACTCGTTAATGCTGAGCGTGTTGCTCTTATTTGTGTTAACACATCATCACAATAAACATCATCTTCAACCATGCGATTAATTGCCCGCACTTGTCCTTCTATACGATTTAATCTAGATTTTAAATTTGCTTTTACAATTTTAGAATGATGTGCATGATCTTGTTCGTTCAAGGTAAACACCCCTTTACTCAATTACTTACTAATTATTGTATATTACAATGAGCAAATTCAACCACTTTTAACAATTACAATATGATATTTATCAACTACATGATACAATTGTATTATTCATTTAATATTGTGACAAACATAAAATGTTAGGCTAGGAGGTTCTATATGGTTGAATTCTTTTCATTAACTTTGGCACATTCTAATTTACTAATAAACATATTTTTAATTAGTGCTTTTATTTTAAACCTTATCTTTGCCTTTACAATCATCTTTATGGAAAGACGCAGCGCCGGATCAATTTGGGCTTGGTTATTAGTTCTTGTATTTCTTCCTATTATAGGTTTCATACTCTATTTACTTTTAGGTCGACAAATTCAACGAGAACAAATATTTAAATTAAATAAAAACAATAAAATTGGTCTTGAAATGATTGTTGGTGAACAGATGAGAGCTTTAGAATCAGACAACTTTTCTAAAGGGAATCATCAAATTGTTAAATATAAAGATATGGTGCGTATGTTGTTGTATAATAATGCTGCCTTTCTAACTACTGACAACACTATTAAAATATTTACAGATGGCAAAACAAAATTCGATTCGCTCATTGATGATATCAATCATGCGAAAGATTATATACATATTCAATATTACATTTTTAAAAGTGATGACTTGGGTCATAAGATATTGACAGCTCTCGAACATAAGTTGGATGAAGGATTAGAAATTAAAATGCTATACGATGATATGGGTTCACGTGGGCTTAGAAAGAAAGATTTAAAGCATTTTCGAAACAAAGGTGGCAAAGCTGAAGCCTTCTTCCCTTCTAAATTACCATTGATTAACTTGCGTATGAATAACCGTAACCACCGTAAAATTGTCGTTATAGATGGCAAAATTGGTTATGTTGGTGGTTTTAATGTTGGCGATGAATATATTGGAAAATATAAAAAATTTGGTTACTGGAGAGATACACATCTACGCTTAGAAGGAGATTCTGTAAACGCCTTACAATTAAGGTTTATACTTGATTGGAATTCTCAAGCTGCGCGTGACAATATTGAGTACAGTGATCGTTATTTCCCAGATGTAAATTCAGGAGGCCAAAAAGGTGTACAAATTGCTTCTAGTGGACCAGATGAAGATTGGGAACAAATTAAATATGGTTATTTAAAAATGATTTCATCTGCGAAAAAATCAATCTACATACAATCACCATATTTCATTCCTGACCAAGCCTTTTTAGACTCTATTAAAATCGCAGCACTGGGGGGTGTTGAAGTTAATATAATGATACCAAGTATGCCAGATCATCCATTCGTTTATTGGGCTACATTAAAAAATGTCGCCTCTCTATTAGAAGCTGGCGTAAACATTTATCAGTATGACAATGGTTTCTTACATTCCAAAACTGTTGTTATCGATGATGAAATTGCTAGTGTTGGAACAACAAATATGGATCATCGAAGCTTCACACTTAACTTTGAAGTAAATGCCTTTATTTACGATGTGGATGTTGCACATCAATTGAAAACAGCCTTTATAGAAGATATGAAAGTTTCTTATAAATTGACACAAGAACTTTATAATCAACGTGGCTTAATCATTAAATTTAAAGAGGGTATTTCTCAATTATTATCCCCAATATTATGACACAAGTCACATCATTTTAATGATAAGCTTGCCTGTTGAATGTAGCTTACATTTAGCTTTAATCAGTACTATATGAGCTAATATATTTAATTATATCTGAAGAGATTTGAAGGAGTATATAATGAATTTAAAAGCGCAACTTGATTTATGTAGACAATATATGTTGGATTTTCATGCTCATGATTATAGCGGCCATGATATTGCACATGTTGAAAGAGTAACTTCCTTAGCATTAAAAATCGCTAAAGCAGAGCAATGTCAACGTATAGATATTGTTGAAATAGCTAGTCTATTGCATGATACAGTTGATAGTAAACTAACGACTAGTGATGCTGCAACAATAAAACTAGAAAAATTTTTATACTCTATTAATCTTGATACATTAACAATTAATGAAATTATTTTTATTATTAAACATTTAAGCTATCGCAACGGAGAAAATAATCAAATTTCCCTTTCTTTAGAAGGACAAATTGTTAGAGATGCTGACAGACTTGATGCAATTGGTGCTATAGGTATCGCTAGAGCATTCCAATTCGCCGGGCACTTTAATGAACCGATGTGGACAGAGTTACCAACTTCATCAATACCTTCAGCAGATGAAATAACAACCTTTGAACCATCAGCGATACGTCATTTTTACGATAAATTGCTAAAATTAAAGGATTTAATGCATACTGAAACAGCACGTAATATTGCCATACAACGCCATGATTTCATGAAACAGTTCATCAACCAATTTTTTGATGATTGGTATCAATAATAATGCAGTCGAGATAAACGTATTTTGGATTTGAGCAGAATAGACAACTTACACTATACACTACCAATGGAAACTTCAATTCTTATTCCTACAAATAATATTTCTCGATATGTATAAACAATCCCAGATAATGAGTTCAATCATCATCGTGGTGCAACATCATATCATCCAAAAATGATAACGAGCTGTACATTATCTAATACATAAGGGAAAAGACAATTTCTATCAAATAATTTTAATAGAAATTGTCTTTTTACATTGTTTAAGAACTTAATGTCCTAGCCCCCTAAGTAAACACACCGATAATACGTATTTTTGTAAATAAAGAAGCCAGTAAATGAATTTACAAAACTCATTTACTGACTTCTTTTTCTATGAATTCTTATTTTTTCTTTTTATTATTTTTTGAGACTACTTGTGTGTTTTTACCTTTTTTTGTTCCTTGATTTTTTTCTTTTTCATATTGTTTAATCATTGGTGCTACTTCTTCTTTAGCACGTTTTGAATAATACATGTTAGCGAAGTATGTTTGAACAATCAAGAAAGCGGCGCTGACTGACCAGTATAAGCCAAGTGCTGCGGCTGATTGATATGAAATCCATATAATCATGATAGGTGACACAATCATCATCATATATGCCATTTGACGTTGCTCATCTGGCATCGTTTTCGTTGAAATGTAAGATTGAATAAAATATAGTACCCCGGCAATAGCTGTAATCCAAATATCTGGTTTAACTAAATTAAACCATAAAAAATGTGGGTGGTGTGTAATTCCACCGCCAATTTGATATCTAAGTACAAAATATAATCCCATGACGATTGGCATTTGAATTAAAACTGGTAAACAGCCTAACATACTTGCCATTGGATTGATATCATATTTTTTATAAACCTGCATCATTTCTTGATTAGCTGCCATTTTTTCTTCTTGAGTTCTTGCACGTTTAACTTTTTCTTGTACTTCACTTACTTCAGGTTTGGCCACTTTCATTTTTTCACGCATCATATGACTATTTTTATAGTTTGATAACATGAACGGTAATAAAACAATCCGAATAACTAAAACTAATACAATGATAGCTAAACCATAATCATTATTAAAAATGCCTGAACCTAACCAATGTAGTATCTTTTCCATTGGATCTACGAATGTATTATAGAAGAAACCTGTGCGATTTCCTTGCTTAGAGTAGTCACACCCTGCTAAAAAGACCATTATCCCTAGAAACAAAGGTAGTAGTGCTTTTTTCTTCATTTTTCCACCTCTATTATGTTATTTCACATAGATGTTATTTTATCATACTAATACTACAGTAGAAAACAATATGTGGAAAAATTTCTTTGTTAATTATAATAACTTAAGAATTTATTAACAGTGCTGTCAATATTTTGACTTCTAGCGATAGCTGATATAACTGAAATTCCATCCGCACCTGCATCAACTACTGCTTGTGCATTATTTTCGGTCACACCACCAATAGCCACGATTGGAAAGTCACCTATTTCTTTTCGTAACGTTAGAATCATTTCAGGACCTACTGGTGTACTAGCATCAGACTTTGATGGTGTCTGGTATATAGGGCCAACCCCAATATAGTCGACATGTGTTAAGTCAGAACGTTTCAGCTCATCTAGATTGCTCACGCTTAAACCAATAATTTTATCATGGAATTGTTCAAAAAAGTCTTCAACTTTGGCGTCATCTTGACCTACATGTATACCATCAGCTTGTACTTTTAAAGCAAGTGCAACATTGTCGTTAACAATAAATGGCACCTGATAGTTATGGCAAAGTTCCTTTAATTTTAATGCCAGTTGTTCTATCTTTTTGTCTTGAGATACTTTTGATCCTTTTTCTCTAAATTGAAACATTGTAACTCCAGACTCTAAAGCTTGTGTTACTACCTGTTCTAAACTTTTCCCTTCAGGTATATCTTGTGTGCCGCATATAAAATATACTTTTAAATCTGTACTTTTAAACATTTCTATACCTCTAATCTTCTAACATTTTGTTGATATAATTCATAGGTCATTTGGTACATATGATCTAATAATTCTGTTTGAAAACTTCCTGGTCCCTGACAATGTGGACTTTGTTCAGCAAGTTCAGCGGCGATATTATAGAAACTTATTGCCTCTTCAAGCTGTTGTAATGATGGGTGTATGTTGCCGAATAAAAAGCTGGCAATAATGCCTCCTAATAAACATCCTGCGCCAGTCACTTTGGCTAATAATGGTGAGCCATTAGATAATTGAACGATTTGATTATCTTGAACAATAATATCGTCTTTTCCGGTTATCACAATGGCAGTTTGATATTTTTGGTATGCTTTTTTAGCAATTGCTATGGTGTCAAGATTGCTTGCTCCATCTGTACCTTTCATTGTTGTATTCATATCAACAAGCGTCAATACTTCAGAAGCATTTCCCTTAATAACAGAAACTTCTACTTCAGCTAAAAAACGTTCACAAAAGGTTTTGCGATATGTTGATGCCCCTACAGCTACTGGATCAAAAACAATTGGCGTTCCTTGTTTATTGGCAATTTTCCCAATCTTAATAATATCCTCTTCATTCGCTTTTGTGAGTGTACCAATATTGATTAACAATGCTTGAGCAACTTTATAAAACGCTTCTGCTTCTTCAGGTGCTTCACTCATTGCCGGACTTGCGCCCATACTTAACAATCCATTAGCAGTGAAATTTTTCACAACATCATTCGTATAACAAACAATTAAAGGATTATCTTCACGTAATTTTTCTAAATTATTCATCATCTAGTCCTACTTTCTTTAAGTATGCAAAATGGTTTACTGGCCCTCTACCTTGACCTATTTCAGGTGTATATTCAATGCTTAACGATATGAATTTCTTTGCCTTTTTCACAGCTTCATAAATTGAGCGACCTTTAGCTAATTCTGCAGCGATAACAGCAGAAAATGTACAGCCCGTACCATGCGTATGCGGAGTATTAAAACGTTGATTTTCAAATGTATAAACATCATCTTTTGTAAACAAATAATCTTTAGCAATATTTGGGTCTTCGGAATGACCACCTTTAATTACAACACCTTTACTACCAATATCATTGATGAATATATTACCTGCCTTATAAATATTCGCTTCACTATCAATTTTAATACCTGTAATTTCTTCAGCTTCCGGAATATTCGGTGTAACAACATCAGCTAAGGGTAACAATGTTGACTGTAAATGTTTTTTAGTATCATCATCCATAAGTGAATCGCCACTTTTAGCTAACATCACTGGATCGATGACATATGGAATGTCTGCATATTTTGTAAGGTAGTCACGTACTAGTTCCATCGTGTCTTTAGTTGCAATCATGCCTGTTTTAATTGCTTGAGGTAACTCATCATCAAATACGCTATCCAATTGTTCTTTAACCCATGATGTTTCCAGATTATGAATGTGTTGAACACCTTTCGTATTTTGAGCAACGATGCTTGTAATGGCAGCCATACCATAAACACCACAAGAATGAAATGATTTTAAATCTGCCATAACGCCAGCACCACCTGAGGGATCAGTACCTGCAATTGTAAGCGCAATTTTCGGTTTATTCATGCTTTTAACCTCCAAAGTTCCATTGTTCATTCGTATATGCCATATTAAAGAAATGTCTCTCATGAATCGTACTTTGTAAAAAGCTTTCTTTAATTTGTTGTTTTTCTACGTCTGAGCTGTTTTCTGTTAATTGATCTAACAGCTGATCAAAAACATTTATAAGTTCTCTCATTTCTGTGCTATAAAATTCAAACCATTTAGATAAATTTGTAGCTTTGTTTAATTCAGGGTCTTCTATTGCTCTTAATGCAATCACTTCATAAACATATGGACAAGGTGCCATAGCTGCAATTGCATAGGCCGCATTTTCATGCGTATAAGCATGATAATACATATGTTTAATATAATGATCTCCACTTGGCGGCCAAACCTTTTCTTTAATAATTTCTTCATACGGCTCGTTTATATAATCCGCCAATATTTCATGTGCTTCAACTTCCCCTTCAGTTAAAAACTCAATTTGTTCAACAAGAAATTTAATACTTTCAATATCAGTAACTTTAGGAATAAGTAATGCGTATATATTCATAAATTCTTTTAAATAGGATGCGTCAGCTCTTAAATACTGTCTGATTGCTTCTTTAGAAATTGTTCCCTTTAATAAGTCTTGTATGAAACCATCTTGATAAATTTCATCAATAATTGGTTGTGATGCTTGTTTAATTTCATCTGAAAATTTCACTTGTATTGCCTCCCAGTATAAGTCTTTAAAAAATAAAAACTACATTTCAACGTAGAAATGTAGTTCATCCCAAACAATATAATGGCAGATTATTGTTGCTACTTTCCTACGTTGGTTCTAACCAAATCAGGTTATAAGGGTCTGACTAATTTCGTCATCTCAGCCAATAAAGGCTCCCCTAGTAGTTTCCTATTACATTTAACATATCAAAGCCAAACTCATTAATCAAATGTAAAGCAACCATGTCATACCTCTAGATACATATCATCATATTCATTTTTAAATGTGTTAACTCCAAATACAAAATTCAATTATTGAAGACAGTCAAAATAATAGCTGATATATCTTTTTATATAAATAGAACCCACCTCATGATTATGAAGTGAGTTCAGAATTTAATTTAGGTTGGGCCCTAAGCTGTTGTCCAGTGGCCTGCACCTTCTGTATCATATAATTTTTGTGCTGCAGCATCTTGAACATGTTCTGGAGCATTAGCTGGTGACACACCTTTATATTCAGATGGCGCTACATGATCCCATGTTGACTGCATAAATTGATATTTACCTGCTGCACCAGATGATGGATTAACTGCATGAATATCTCCACCAGATTCACGTTGTGCTATTGCTTTCAAGTGACTGTTAACATTAACTGATGAATGACTTGAAGCTTGGCTTGCTGAACTTGACTGACTATGAGATGTTGCTTGTGTTTGTGGTTGTTGTGTTGATTCGCTTTGAGGTGCTTGCTCAGTTTGAGCTGGCTGAGCTGATGTTGATTGTTGAGTTGCAGCACCTTGAGATGATGACATTGTTCCTTGTTGAGCTTGTGAATTCATTGTTGTATCATCAGCTGCACCATTTGATGGATAGTATTGCCATTCAAAATAAGTACCATCAGAAGCAAAGTGATAAGTAGTCCCTTCATAATTGAATGTAAAATCATACGCTCCTGATTGTACAGGCTTTTCATTTAATGATTGATCATTTGATTGTGCTAATTGTGCTAACTCAGCTTTAGTATTGACATTTAATTCACTCGCATCTGCATCATGACCTGCATTTCCTGCTACTAAACCTAAGCCTACTGCTAGAGATGATGCAATAATTGTTTTTTTCATAATTATATATCCTCCTAAATTTGAGTTCATTTTATATTTAAATTTACAATTCATAATGTAACATCCATAAAAAATAAGCAGGTTACAGTGAAATAAAAATAACTGGTAAAAATTTACAAAGACATTACAAAAACAAAGAAATAATTATACATACCAAATACGTAAAAAATACTTTGATGCAGGACTAAAAAATCTATAAATTCCAATTGCCTGTGTAATATTTTGAAATTTGTCAGATTATTGTGTGAGTTTAACAGATATTCTCATATAGAATATGATTGTAATATATGTATATTATTTAATACTTCTTCAATAAACAGCTAGGAAAATATAGCAAAATTTAGCACAATTCACCATATTTCCCATCACTGTTAAGCATAATTGAAAGGATTTATATTAAAGAAGATTATTGGGAGTATGAATAACTAGTCGGATATAATTTATGGATAAAATTTGAGTTTTAATATTGAAAAAGCAATTATTCGATATTTAAGAGTTTCATTTCATCAACTGAAAAAGGTTGAATATTAGTAGTTGGATGTTCTTCGAGGATTTCGTGTGTTTTGCCTTTAGAGGACATGAATTTAATAGTTTCTACGTATAATTCTGTAACAAAATGTGTTTGTTGGTCTTTAGTATACTTTCTTGAGCGCATTTGACCTGTAATACCAACCAATGATCCCTGACTGGTATACTTTTCAATGTTGGTAGCAGTCCTACCATATGCTTTACATAGAATATAATCTACGATTTGCTCGTTGTTATCATCTTTATAATTTCTTTCCGTAGCCACACAAAATGTAGCAATTTTAACCTCCTCTTTCTCGTATATTTGGGCATCTTTAGTTAATCGTCCAACGATTACGATTTTATTTAACATGTGTCACCTCCTTTGATTAGTTATAGTTTATGTATTTCTAATGCTAAAGTCAAAACGGTATAATTTTAATTTTACTTACGTTTTACCGCTAAAATTTGTTATATTTAAAGAAAATAATGTATTTTAGAACACGTACAACTTAAAAATATTATTTTTTATAAAATTGAGAGCAAAAGGGATGATGGGATATGAAGACATTTAAAGCTGTGCGCTTTCAAATAGTAAATCAAAACGGCGGTATCACTGAGTATGAATTAGAAGATGGTGTAATCATTAATAAAGAAAATAGCGGTACTGGATGGTTGCTAGAAATCGTTATTTCAAATGATCATTATGAACAGATGAAGCAATATCAAGAAGAACAAACTTTATTAGACATTCGTGTAGTTATCACAAGACCGGCTAATGATCCAGCATTATTTGATGCTACAATTAAGCATATTGTTAACTTTGAAACAAAAATGTCAATTGTATTAGAGTGTCACATATACACTTTGAGACAAGTTTATGCAGAAAGTTTATTAGAACAATTAATAGATGATGGTTTATCAGGAGAAGAATTAAAAACAACATTCAAACGTATGATGCAATCTAAACCTAAACTAAAAGATGAAAAATTTGAACGTGATAATACATTATAAAAGACATTTTAATATAAATTCACATATATAAACTTCGACGAGACACTAGAGTAAATAGACAAGCTGAGGAGACCCCGACAGAGAGAATTTCGAAAAGAAATTCACCAAGCA
>NZ_KV830902.1:0-48603 GCF_001836955.1 Staphylococcus sp. HMSC063A07 | reverse complement strand
AAGAAATTCACCAAGCAAAGCAAGTTGGGGCCGGACCACAACAAAGAGAAATGCGCTTCGCATTTCAACAAACAAAGCAAGCTATAGTGACTGAAGCTGTCTCCTAAGCAAGCGAGCCAATTATATGAATTATTGTAAATAAAGAAAAAAACCTAAGACATAATCATTATGTCTTAGGAACTTAACTATATATTGGTAACTAGGATTAAAAATATACTTATTCTAAGCTTTTTCAACCCTAATCAACCTTGCCAGGACGATATTACGAATTCATAATGGATTCTGTCCTGACTCTTTTTATATTATTTTGCGTCTTGAATCGCAAATGTTAATTCACAGCTACATGCAAGTTGCCCATCAACAGTCGCTTTTGCTGTACCTTTACCAATAGGACCTTTTATTTTAGTAATTTCAACTTCTAACATTAAAGTATCCCCTGGTGTTACTTGCTTTTTAAAACGACATTTATCTATACCTGCAAACAATGCGATTTTGCCTTTGTTTGCTTCACTGTTTAACATAGCAACTGCACCTGTTTGAGCTAGTGCTTCAGTTATTAGAACACCCGGCATCACTGCATAATCAGGAAAATGACCTTGGAAAAAAGGTTCATTACCTGAAACTTGTTTTAATCCTACACATCTTTTGCCTTCCTCATATTCAACTACTCTATCAATTAATAAAAAGGGTTGTCTATGGGGAATAATTTTTTTAATGTCATTATAATCGAATATTGTTTCCATAATTGAGCATCCTCCTAATAACTTATAGCTCTATTATTAAGCATTTATACGTTGTATATCTGCTCCTAATTCTTTTAATTTACCATGGAAGTTCACATAACCACGGTCTAAATGTTTAAGTTCAGTAACTTGTGTTGTACCATCTGCTACTAAACCAGCTAAAATAAGTGCTGCTGCAGCTCTTAAATCAGTTGCTTTAACCTGTGCACCTTGTAATTCACTTTTGCCTTCAATTTTAGCGTTACGACCTTCTACAGTAATATTGGCATTCATTCTTCTAAATTCTGCAACATGCATAAAACGATTTTCAAATACCGTTTCTGTAATAACTTTATGGCCCTCAGCTGTCAACAATAAAGCCATCATTTGTGATTGCATATCTGTAGGAAAACCTGGATGAGGTAACGTTTTCACATCAACAGGCTGTAATGTATCTGGCGCTGTTACACGTACACCTTCTTCGTCAAAGGCTAGTTGTACACCCATTTCTTCAAGTTTGTACACTAAGCTTGTCATATGTTCTTTAATAGCACCTCTTACATAAACGTCTCCTCGCGTTATTGCACCTGCAATAATCATTGTTCCAGCTTCAATGCGGTCTGGAATAATAGAATGAACAACTCCGGTTAATTTATTCACACCGTGAATTGTAATCGTATCAGTACCTGCGCCAGTAATTCTACCGCCCATTTCATTTATATAATTCGCTAAATCAACAATTTCTGGTTCTTTAGCTGCATTTTCAATCACAGATTTGCCATTAGCTAAAGATGCAGCCATTATAATATTTTGTGTAGCTCCTACGCTTGGAAAATCTAAATGAATATTAGCTCCTTGCAAGCCATTTTTTGCATTGGCATAAATATTTCCATTTTCCAAATGAATATCGGCACCTAAGGCTTCAAACCCTTTAATATGTTGCTCAATCGGTCTACTTCCAATAGCACAACCACCTGGTAAAGCTACAATTGCATGACCTAAACGCGCTAGCAGAGGTCCCATAACTAAGATACTTGCACGCATTTTACTTACATATTCATAAGGCGCCTCTTCATTTAATGTCGCAGTTGCATCAACAGTCACAGCATTTCCTGCAATATCATATGAAACATCAGCATTCAGTGTTGATAACACATTATTTATTGTTTCAACATCACTCAATTTGGGAACATTAATCAGTTTGCTAGTACCTTCTGTTGCCAATAATGATGCTGTTAGCACTGGTAATACTGCATTCTTAGCACCTTCTACTTGAACTTCTCCTGATAGGCGATGCCCACCTTTTATAACTATTCTATCCATACATATCCTCCACTTAAGACTACAATATACTTACTTTCATTTCCCTATATTTTATTATTCATTCATTAATTATAGCTATTTTTTCAAAAAAAATACAATTATCTACAAGACAGTCATCATTACTTTAATGACAGAATTTATAATAAAGAATTATAAGAATACTTTATTTTAACAAATATTTTACCTGTGTTGAATATTGCATTAAATCAATAATAAAATTGCTAACACTTGTACCTAACAAAATAGCAAAAAATATCATACAAATTTGAATTTGTCTTATATGCCCTTTTTTAAATAATTGTTCAAGTCTTAAAGCATTAAGTGCCCAATAAGCCACACAAATGCAGATGACGTGTAAAACCAAATGTACAACTGCAAATTGTCCTAAATAATTCATAGTTAACCTCTCTAATAATTATTCTGTAGTACATTGTACCTGAATTTGTTTAATAATGATACTATTCATTATTAAACAAATTAAAACACAAATTAAAAAGGTTTGGAAATACAGTTACTCTGTACTTCCAAACCTTTTTATTTTAAGTTAGCTACTCGTAATCTATTTTCTGCTCTAGCAAGTGCGCGTTGTGCGCGATAAATATCACTATTATCTTCATCATTCAAATGAGATTGGGCACGTTGCTTAGCCAATTTAGCTCTTTCTACGTCTATTTCTTCAGCTGTTTCAGCCGTTTGTACAATAACAGAAAGTTTATGTTGTCTAACTTCAACAAAGCCACCACTAACAGCTAAGTATTCAGAACCATTGTGAAATCTAACTTTGATATGGCCTGTTTTTAATGCGGCTACTGTCGGAATATGTCCACTCATGATACCCATTTCACCTGCTGTGGTTTGTAACACAACAAGTTCAACATCTTCTCTTTTGTAGACTGAACCATTAGGAGTGACAATATCTAGATTTAATGTATTCATTATCCATTCCTCCTAATTTGATTAGACTTCAACACCCATATCTTTAGCTTTTGCAAGTACATCTTCCATACTTCCAACTAAACGGAATGCATCTTCAGGAATATGATCATATTTACCATCAAGAATGCCTTTAAAATCCTGAACAGTTGTTTTAACTGGTACATAAGAGCCTTTTTGACCTGTAAATTGTTCAGCTACATGGAAGTTTTGAGATAAGAAGAACTGAATACGTCTTGCACGTTCAACCGTTTGTTTATCTTCTTCAGATAATTCATCCATACCTAAAATAGCAATAATATCTTGTAATTCTCTATATTTTTGTAACGTTGATTGCACTTGACGTGCTACATCATAGTGCTCTTGACCAACGATTGAAGGTTCTAATGCTCTTGATGTTGAAGCAAGTGGATCAACTGCTGGATAGATACCCATTTCGGTTAATTTACGTTCTAAGTTAGTCGTTGAGTCTAAGTGAGCAAATGCTGTCGCTGGCGCTGGGTCAGTATAGTCATCGGCTGGAACGAATACAGCTTGAATAGATGTTACAGAACCTTTATTTGTAGATGTAATTCTTTCTTGCAATTGTCCCATTTCTGTAGCCAATGTTGGTTGATAACCAACGGCAGATGGCATACGTCCAAGTAATGCAGATACTTCTGAACCTGCTTGTGTAAAACGGAATATATTATCGATAAACAGCAATACGTCTTGTCCTTGCTCGTCACGGAAATATTCAGCCATTGTTAAGGCAGATAACGCAACTCTCATACGTGCACCAGGTGGTTCATTCATTTGGCCAAATACCATCGCTGTTTTCTTAATTACGCCACTATCGCTCATTTCATAATATAAGTCATTACCTTCACGTGTACGTTCACCTACTCCGGCAAACACAGAAATACCACCATGTTCTTGAGCAATATTGTTGATTAATTCTTGAATTAATACCGTTTTACCTACTCCGGCACCACCAAACAATCCAACTTTACCACCTTTAATATATGGTGCTAATAAATCAACAACTTTAATACCAGTTTCAAGAATTTCTACTTCTGTAGATAATTCATCAAATTTAGGTGCTAGTCTATGAATTGGATCTCTACGCACAGAGTCATCTAGCTTTTCTTCTAAATCAATAGATTCTCCTAAAACGTTAAATACTCTTCCTAATGTTTCATCTCCAACAGGTACACTGATGTCTTTACCTGTGTTTTGAACTTCCATACCACGTTGAACACCATCAGTTGAATCCATTGCAATAGTACGTACAACATCGTCACCTAATTGCAAAGCAACTTCAAGTGTTAAACTGATTGTTGTATCACTTTTAGGAATTTCAACAATGAGCGCATTATTTATTTCAGGCACTTCATTATGTTCAAAACGGACATCAATTACAGGACCCATAACTTGAGTTACACGGCCAATTCCCATGTTGTTTCCTCCTTTAAATAATTATTCTAATGCAGCAGAACCACTTACGATTTCTGTAATTTGTTGCGTGATTTCAGCTTGTCTTGCTCTGTTATATTCTAATGATAAGTCGTCAATAAGTTCAGTAGCATTATCAGATGCATTTTTCATAGCAGTCATACGTGCCGCATGTTCACTTGCTTTGGCATCTAATATCGTGCCATATATTAAGCTTTCTACATATTGAGGTAAAATAACGCTTAATATTGCTTCTTTATCAGGTTCAAATTCGTATGATGACATTTGACCTTGGCCTTGACTAGAATCTTCTTGAGATAAAGGTAGAACTTGTTTAACCGTTGGCTTATTCTCAAGAACACTGACATAATGGCTATGATAAATTTTAAGTTCGTCGATATGTCCTTCCGTATACAAATCAATTGCATGTTTTGCAATGGATTGTATCGATTTAAAAGAAGGTTGGTCTGGAACATCTACAAGTGAATCTTCAATGTCATAATTCCGTGTTTTAAGAAAGTCTACACCTATTTGACCTAAAGCCACAATTGAATATTCACTGGCATCCGCGTGCTTGCTAGTAATATCGTTAACTAATTTTTTTAGTACGTTAGCACTATAGGCACCGGCTAAGCCTTTATCACTAGTTATAACTAGATAGCCTGTACGGTGTACTTCGCGAGGTCGCAACATAGGATGACTTGAATTTGAATTAGCACCTGCAATCGCAGTTATAGCATCTTGCATTTTTTCCATATAAGGTTGAAACTGTTTCGTATTCTTTTCCGCTCTACGCAATTTAGAACTTGAAACCATGTTCATTGCCTTAGTAATTTGTTTCATTTTCTTAGTCGATTTAATTCGACCATCAATTTCCTTTAGAGAAGCCATTATCTCACCACCTTTTCGAACTTAACTTTAATTATTCTGATTTACTGAAACTTTTCTTGAATTCATTAATCGCTTGTTCAAATTTTTCACCGTCAGGTAATGATTTTGTTTCTCTAATTTCACTTAACAATTCAGCCGCATTCGATTTAGCCCATTGATTTAATTCATCTTCAAAACGAATAATATCTTCAACAGGAATATCATCTAAATATCCTTTAGTAAGTGCATAAATAATCAAAACTTGATTCTCTACTGGAAGCGGCTTGTTTTGGTCTTGTTTTAATACTTCTACCGTACGTTTACCACGTTCTAATTTGCGTGCTGTAAATTCATCTAAGTCAGAACCAAATTGAGCAAATGATTCTAATTCTCTATATGAAGCTAAATCAAGACGTAACGTTCCGGCAACTTTCTTCATTGCTTTGATTTGAGCAGAACCACCTACACGAGATACGGATTGTCCTGCATTAATCGCTGGTCGCACACCTGAGAAGAATAAATCTGATTGTAAAAAGATTTGTCCATCTGTAATTGAAATTACGTTAGTTGGTACATATGCTGAAATATCCCCAGCTTGTGTTTCGATAATTGGTAAAGCCGTAATTGAACCGCCACCCAATGTATCATTTAATTTAGCTGCACGTTCTAATAATCTACTATGTAGATAGAAAACGTCACCTGGATAAGCTTCACGACCTGGCGGACGACGTAATAATAATGATAATTCACGATATGCAGCGGCTTGTTTTGTTAAATCATCATATACAATTAAGACGTCTTTACCATTAAACATAAACTCTTCACCCATGGCTACGCCAGAATAAGGTGCAATATATAATAATGGTGCTGGTTCAGCTGCAGAAGCTGAGACGATAATTGTATAATCTAAAGCACCAGCTTGTCTTAATTTTTCAACGTTCGCTCTCACTGTAGAATCTTTTTGACCAATAGCTACGTAAATACAAATAGTATCTTGGCCTTTTTGATTCAAGATTGTATCTATTGCAATTGTCGTTTTACCAGTTTGACGGTCACCAATGATTAATTCACGTTGACCTTTACCAATAGGAACTAGCGCATCAATCGCTTTAATTCCTGTTTGTAATGGTTCATCAACTGATTTACGGTCCATTACACCTGTTGCTTTTTGTTCTACTGGACGTGTTTTATCCGTATTTACTGGACCTTGCCCATCAATAGGTTGACCCAATGGATTTACGACACGACCAATTAATTCGTCACCAACTGGAACTTCCATGATACGTCCTGTACGTTTAACCTCATCACCTTCAGTGATATCAGTATATGGTCCTAAAATTACAACCCCTACATTTGATTCTTCAAGGTTTTGTGCTAAACCAAGTACGCCATTTTGGAATTCTACTAACTCACCAGCCATAACATCGTTTAGTCCGTGAATTAATGCAATACCGTCACCGATTTGAAGAACGGTACCAACATCAGTTACTGAGACTTCAGACTCATAATTTTCGATTTGTGAGCGAAGTAATGCACTGATTTCTTCAGCTTTAATGGCCATCTATGTCACTCCTCTTTTATTAATTCGATCTTTTAAATTTCGTTGTTAATTGTTGAAGGTCATTTTTAACACTGCCATCAATAACAGTTGTTCCAACCTTCACGCGTATACCACCAATTAATTCCGGATTAATTTTAGTAGTAAGTATAACGTGAGATAAATTCATTTGTTGTGTAATCACTTTCTCAATTTGAGCAAGTTCCTCTTCATCAAGTTCATATACTGATTCTACTTCTGCAAAATCTTGATTATATTTCTTGTTGTATAGTTTTTGAAATGAACTAAAAATATCATTTATTAAAGCTAAATGACGATTATTCGCTAACACAAACATCATATTTTTCAAATAGTCATTTACTTCACCAAAAACATTAACTGCAAACGTATGTCTGTCCCTTGCAGAGCGTGTAGGATTTTCATCGAAAGCTTTTAATTCATCAATTTGTGTGCTAGCCACATTACTGACAGTTTTAAATTCATTAAATATATCATCTAAGATATCTTGGTCAACTGATACATCAAATAGGGCTTTGGCGTATTTTTGTGCTACATTTGCCATTATTTATCGCCTGCCTCTTTTATATACTTATCAACTAACGCTTTTTGATCTTGTTCTGAGATTTCTTTTTGGAGTACTTTAGAAGCAATTAATACTGATAGTTCAGATACTTGATTGTTGATATCAGCTAATGCACGTTCTTTTTGACTGTTGATTTCGCTTTGTGCGGTTTCAATCATGCCATTCGCTCGTACGTTGGCTTCATGAATAATCTCTTCTTGTTGCTTACGCGCTTGAACTTTCGCGTCTTCAAGAATACGTTGTACTTCTTCTTGTGTCTCTTTTAATGTTTTTTGATTTTCTTCTTCAAGTTTTTGAGCATTTTCTTTTGCTTGTTCAGCGTCATCAATATCTTTATTAATGTCTCGCTCACGTTTATCCATTACTTCTTTTAATGGACCCCAAGCAAATTTTTTCAAAAGTGCTAATAAAATGGCGAAAGTAGCTAATGTTACAATAATTGTTCCCCATTCCACATCTTTGATTGCTGCACCAAAAACGAATGTGTGAGTTAAAGCAGTCACGGCATATGACACTCCTTTCGTTAATAATCATCACTTGGTCATCAAATAAAATGAATGGCGAAGGTCAAAGAGACTTCGCCTTTAGTGCTTCTTATCTAAATAATGTCATGAATGCAATAACTACACCAATGATTGGCAAAGCTTCAACTAAACCGATACCGATAAACATAATACTCATCAATTGACCACGCGCTTCTGGTTGACGTGCTACACCTTCAACTGTTCTAGAAACGATAAGTCCGTTACCAATACCTGCACCTAGTGCTGATAGACCGATTGCAATTGCTGCTGCGATTAAACCCATATTAATAATTCCTCCTAAAATTTGTTAGTTATTAGTGTGCGTCCGATACTTTATGGGACATATAAACCATTGAAAGCATAATGAAAATATATGCTTGGATAGTTCCAACAAAGATTGAGAATCCTTGCCAGATGATTAAGCCAGGTAAACTAATGATCCAACCCCAATGTGGTTGTTGGAATACAAGTCCTGCTAATAAGGATAACAGTAACTCCCCAGCAAAAATGTTACCGTACAAACGAAGACCAAGTGTTAACGTAGATGAAAACTCTTCAAAGACGTTTATAATTACAAGTGGCCAGAACGGCTTAAAATAATTGCCAACATAAGCTTTACCACCGCGCATCTTAACACCATAGTAATGTGTGAGTAAAATCATCATGGTAGACAACGTCAGTGTTACAGTCGCGTCTGCTGTTGGTGATTTCCACCACAAGTAATGCTCATGTGTCACGATAGAGAATGGTAATCCTAACATGTTGGCAACAAAGATGAATAATATCAATGTGACTGCTAAGAAGTGGAATTGACCACCTTTTTTCCATGCTAAATTACTTTCTATAATACCTCTGACAAAATCAAAAACCCATTCAATAAAATTTTGTTTACCTGTAGGTCTCTTTTGTAGATTACGCGTACAGATGATAGCTATAAGGAACACAATTGCAGCGGTAATCACTAACATTAAAATGCTAGACAAGTTAAAAACAATATCGAAACCGAATACGTCCCAACTTACCTTTGGTGATTTATGATCCATAATCTCACCTCTTTCACTTTTAAATTTTACTCCCTTACAAGTAGAGGGCGAAGTATGATTAAAACATAAGAAATCATAAGACCTACTACAACACCAAGAATATTCATTTCATCCTTAAATAAATACCAGAAGGCACAAACGACAAGTGCAACTAAATAACGCCAAACGCTGCCCGTTGAAATATGTATTGTATCCGGTTGTTTCGCTCGCGCTAAGTAAATTTCAAAGATGAAGGTATTTATTAAAGAACCTATTAAACCAAGAATCATACCTAGAATATATGGTGAAGACCATATTAGATACAAAATATACAATATTATCAATGAATAAAGATAATATTGTATAAATTGTTTAAAAATGAAGCTAAAACGCAACATTAAAGTGTGCCTCCAAACAACTTATATCAACCATGTAAACCGTTCCACTCATACAATCTCAATAATAATATAGTAAACAATTGTGTGTCAATTCTATTCATAGAGATGTTACAAATGACATCGTTTACGACACAAAACCGACACATTTAATCATCTTTTTTAGCAAATTCTAAGGCTGTTTGGTCAATATTGCTAAAAGTCATGTGGCAACCCTTTTAGTTAACACTAGTTCACTTGCTAACGACACGTATTAACATCAGTCATAACTAACTACCAGTTACTATTTTGTACCAAACAATCTATCTCCAGCATCGCCTAAACCTGGTGTAATATAAGCTTTGTCATTTAGTTTTTCATCTAAAGCTGCAATGTAAATATCCACATCATCGTGTGCTTCTTTCATTTTTTCTACACCTTCTGGCGCAGCAATCAAGCACATAAATCTAATATTTTTGGCTCCGCGTTTTTTCAATGAAGTAATTGCTTCAATAGCAGATGCACCTGTAGCTAACATTGGATCTACAACGATTATTTGACGTTCATCGATATCTTGTGGCAGTTTAACAAAATATTCTACTGCTTTTAATGTTTGTGGATCTCTATATAGTCCAATATGTCCCACTCTTGCAGCTGGAACTAAAGATAAAACACCATCCGTCATACCTAGGCCTGCGCGCAAAATAGGTACAACAGCTAGCTTTTTCCCAGCTAAACGTTTAGCGGTCATTTTTGTAACTGGCGTTTCTATTTCTACATCTTGTAACTCTAAGTCTCTTGTTACTTCATACGCCATGAGCATACCTACTTCATCCACAAGCTCTCTAAATTCTTTTGTTCCGGTATTTACATCACGAATATAACTCAATTTATGTTGAATTAACGGATGATCAAATACGTGTACTTTACTCATTTACATTTCCTCCAGTTAAACTTATTCGTACAACGGGTGTTTAGCAGTTAATGCACTCACACGTTTTGTTGCTTCTTTTATTTTCTCTGCATCATTGGGATTTTTTAGTACAAGACTCATGATTAGTGCAACTTCCTTGATAGCGTCGGTATCAAATCCTCGAGTCGTCACTGCTGGTGTACCTAATCTGATTCCACTTGTTACAAATGCTTTCTCTTGATCAAATGGGATTGTGTTTTTATTACAAGTAATACCAACGGAATCGAGTAATGATTCGGCTTCCTTACCAGTAATGTTGACCGAGCCCTTAACATCTACTGCAACTAAATGATTATCCGTGCCTCCTGACACAATTCTAAAACCTTCTTGTTGTAATGTTTCTGCCAAAACACGCGCGTTATCAATCACTTGTTGTTGATATGCTTTAAAATTCTGATTCAATGCTTCACCAAACGCTACGGCTTTTGCCGCAATGACATGTTGTAATGGGCCACCTTGAATACCAGGAAAGATTACTTTGTCTATGTCTTTTTTATATTCTTCCTTACACAATATTAAGCCACCACGAGGTCCTCTTAATGTTTTATGAGTAGTTGTTGTTACAAAATCTGCATATGGTACAGGATTGGGATGCAAACCAACAGCTACCAGACCTGCAATATGTGCCATATCAACCATTAATTTTGCACCAACTTCATCAGCAATTTCTTTGAACTTTTTAAAATCAATTGTTCTTGAATAAGCTGATGTACCGGCAACGATTAATTTGGGTTGATGTTGCACTGCGAGTTGTCGAATCGCTTCATAATCAAGCAATTCTGTTTCCTCATTCACACCATATTCAACAAAATTGTAAAATTGACCACTAAAATTGACGGGAGACCCATGTGTTAAGTGACCACCGTGACTCAAATTCATTCCTAAAACTGTATCTCCCATGTTTAAAGCTACAAGATATACTGCCATATTGGCTTGTGAACCTGAATGCGGCTGTACATTAACATGTTCGGCTCCAAACAATGCTTTAGCACGTTCAATTGCTATCGTTTCAGTTACATCCACATATTCACAACCACCATAATAACGTCGCCCTGGATAACCTTCAGCATACTTGTTCGTCAACACTGAACCTTGCGCTTCCATAACAGCTTCTGAAACAAAATTTTCAGAGGCAATTAATTCAATGTTATTATTTTGACGATTATATTCACTTTGTATGGCATCAAAAATGGCTTTATCTTGCTTTTCGATATAAGACATAGCACTACCCTTCTTTCATCAACTATTCATATTTCGCTCTTTCTCCACCAATCTTTTTAGGACGTGAAGTTGCAATCGTTACAACTGCTTCACCAATTTTGTCAACAGTTGTACGCACTGGCACACACACGTGTTTCACATGCATACCAATAAGTGTTTGACCAATATCAATACCCTTAGGCACTGTAATGTGTTCAACAACGATAGGATCTTGCATGTGACGATAGGCATATGTTGCAAGGCTACCTCCAGCATGGACATCTGGCACCACTGTCACTTCTTCCATTGTAAGTGGATTGAAATTTTTGCGTTCAATGGTAATAGCTCTATTGATGTGTTCACAGCCTTGAAAGGCAAATGATACACCCGTTTCTTCTTGAACTTGCTGCAATTGAGTAAATATTTCTTGTGCTACTTCCATTGAGCCAACTGAACCTATTTTCTCACCTAACACTTCCGATGTTGAACAACCAATAACAACGATTTCCCCCTTTTTGAAAAAGGATTGGGATTTTAATTCGCTTAATAATATTGTTAACTCTTGCATTTTAAAAACACCCACCTTTTGCATAAAATAAAAAGGAACATAGCAATTTGCTATACTCCTTTATTATAACTTATTTCTTTACCAACATATACTAATTGTAAAAGATTTTTACACAAGCTTATCCTTAACTATCTTGTTAATTTTACGCGCTAATTGTTGGTATGTTTCTTCATAAACATCTAACGATAAACCATATGGATCCTTGATATCTCCTGTTTCTTGTACAAAATGAGATAATGTATCCATTTGAGGATACGAGCCAAACGATTGGATTAATAATCCAAGATGTTCCTGTGTCATAGTTAATATAAGGTCTGCAGTTAAATCATCTTTAGTAAAAGGCTGCGCATTTGTAGGCAATTCCAAATGATGTTTTTCAAGTATTGTTTGGGCATGTTTAGAAATTGTTTGTTGTGGCACAGCAAACAAACCTCTAGATTCTATCTGATGCTCTGGTAAAAGATGCTTCGCTATGCTCTCCGCCATCGGACTTCGACATGTATTACCTGTACAGACAAAAATAATTCTCATTGCTCTCACTCACCTATCATTCTATTCGCAGCGGCTTTTAGCATACGATTCATAATAGCTTGCGTGCCATCATTAATATCAAAACCATAAATATAGGCCTTGTGAACATGATCCATGTTATCTAAGTCATGTAAAATTTTATATAAATTATGATTAGCTGTTTTAATATCCTGGTCATCTTTGCACAAAGGTATAAATAGGCTTTCAGAAGGTATTTGTTGGCGATAGACTTCAGGAAAAATGAATGCAGCATGTTCCTTGTCCATGATTTCTGGTATATGTTTACCCTTCATTTTTACAATCGTCACTGGTGTGTCAGGTGCATAATGTTTATACTTCATGCCTGGTGCAATGGGCCGAACCATATCATTATAATTACTGTCAACAACTGCATCAGGCAAAATTGCGTTAATCATAGACTGCGTAATCGCCCCAGGTCTTGCTATTTTAAACGGATATGTAGTGCAGTCTAAAACTGTACTTTCTAATCCTTCTTCACTTTGATCGCCATTAATAATACCGTCGATTTTTCCATTTAAATCATGGTAAACATGGTCAAATGTTGTTGGAGATGGTTTCCCACTCGTATTCGCGCTCGGCGCAGCTATAGGTAAATCAACATATTTCAAAATAGCTCTCCCAATTGGATGACTTGGCATTCTAACTGCAATTGAATCTAAACCACCAGTGACTTTTTCACATAAATAGCCTCTTTTTAAAGGTAAAATAAATGAGATAGGACCAGGCCAAAAATAATTCATTAGTATTTGTACTTTATCGGTTATTGTTTCAATAAAAGGCGTTAATTGTTGCTGGTCATAGATATGAACAATTAATGGATTATCACTAGGTCTACCCTTTGCCTCATAAATCTTTGTTACTGCCTCTTGATCCTTTGCATTAGCACCTAACCCATAGACTGTCTCAGTTGGAAGCGCGATTAACCCACCTTGTTCATATACATGCTTAATTTCATCTAAGTATGGATAATCCTCGCTATGATGACTATATTGACGCATATCCCAAATTTGTGTCTTCATCGTTCTATCAAATCCTTTATCATTAATTATAATAAAAAGGTTTTAACTAAGTTTATCAAACATCCCTCGGTACTGTTAGTCTTTCACCTATATCCACTTAAATGAGACAATTCGATCTAAACCATTTATGTCTTTCGTTACCTTAACGTCTAACTTTGGATAACGTTGTAATACAAGTTGTTTTAATTGAAGACCTTGCTGATAACCAATTTCAAAGGTTACAAACGCATCTTCATTTAATACTTTTGGTAAGTCATCTAAAATCGCTTCGTAGATTGCAAAACCGTTATTTTCTGCAAATAGTGCATGATGCGGTTCGTATTTTAAAACTGTATTTGTCATTTGACATGTTTCTTTTTCACTAATGTATGGTGGATTAGAGATTAAGCCATCAACTTTTATATTCTTTTGAATCAGTGGCTTTAACACCTCACCTTGCATAAAGATAATATCAGCGTCTAAATAACTTGCGTTTTCTTGTGCAATAGTCAAGGTCTCTTTATATAAATCAGTGGCAATGACTTTCAATTGCGGATTGAGCTTTTTGATCGTAATAGCGATTGCACCACTTCCAGTTCCCACATCAACTATGCTTCCTTGAGAATGACAACCATTAAGAAAATGGAGCATTACCTCCTCAGTCTCCGGTCTAGGAATCAAACAGTTTTCATTAACCTTAAACGGATAACCATAAAACGACTGAAAACCAACTATGTACTGTATTGGTTCACCTAATAGCATACGTTGCACAGCCAAATTGAATTTGGTTTCTTGTGCAATAGTCATTTCATCATACATATGCATTAAATAATCTGTTCTCGTCCAATGAAACAAATCTAGCATTAACCATTCTGCACGTGACTGTTCAAACCCTTTTTGTGAGGTTGATTGGATTGTTTCTGTTAACTTATCTTTAAAGTTCACCATTGTTAAGTTCTTTCAGCTTTTCAGTTTGTTCAGAAAGCGTTAAAGCATCTATAATTTCATCTAATTTACCTTCCATAATTTGATCTAGTTTTTGAAGTGTCAATCCAATTCTATGATCAGTGACCCTACTTTGTGGATAGTTGTAGGTTCTAACACGCTCTGAACGGTCTCCTGTTCCGACAGCTGATTTACGCTGTGCTGCATATTTTTGTTGCTCTTCTTGTAACTTCATATCATACAAACGAGCTTTTAATACTTTAAGTGCTTTTTCCCTATTTTGAATTTGAGATTTTTCTGATGATGTGGCAATGACACCTGTAGGAATATGTGTGATTCTTACTGCTGAATCTGTCGTATTAACGTGTTGCCCCCCTGCACCACTGGAACGATACGTATCAATTTTCAAATCTTCATTGCGAATTTCAATTTCTACATCTTCTACTTCAGGTAATACTGCAACTGTTGCTGTAGACGTATGAATTCTACCACCTGACTCTGTTTCAGGAACACGTTGAACACGATGTGCGCCATTTTCAAATTTAAGTTTGCTATATGCTCCAGCACCTGATACTTGGAAGCTGACCTCTTTGTAACCACCATGATCACTCTCTGTTGCTTCAACTACTTCTGTTCTAAATCCGTTTGCTTCTGCATATTTCGTATACATTCTCATTAAATCGCCAGCAAAAATTGCCGCTTCATCTCCACCGGCTGCCGCACGTATTTCAACGATTACATCTTTGTCATCATTTGGATCTTTAGGGATTAACAAGAATTTTAATTTTTCTTCAAGTAAAGGCAAGGCATCTTTCAAATTAGAGCTCTCTTCTTTTAACATTTCAATTTCTTCTTTATCATCCGTTTCAGATAACATATCTTCTATATCTGATAATTCTTCTTTTTTATTTTTGTATTCTCGATAAACATCAACTGTTTTTTGTAACTCGGCCTGCTCCTTAGAATACTTTCTTAATTTATCCGCGTTATTTACAACGTCTGGATCACTTAACATCTCATTTAATTGTTCATATCGTTCCTCAACAATATCTAGTTGATCAAACACTACAATTCCTCCTTCTCATCATCACTTGGTGCTATAATATGATGCGCTCTACATCTTGGTTCATAACTTTCATTAGCCCCAACGAGTATAATAGGGTCATCTATTTTAGCCGGTTGGCCATTTATCAATCGCTGAGTTCGGCTTGATGGCGAACCACAAACTGCGCAAACAGCTTGTAATTTCGTAACTTGCTCGCTGACCGCTAATAGTTTTGGCATTGGCTCAAATGGTTCACCTTTAAAATCCATGTCTAACCCTGCAACAATAACTCTATGTCCATTTTCAGCTAGTTGCTCAGCTATATCAACAATTTGATCATCAAAAAACTGTACTTCATCGATACCTATCACATCAACATTCGTTAAATCTTGTGATAATATTTCTTTGGCAGCTACAATATTAATTGCTTCAATAGCATTACCATTATGTGATACCACTTTTTCTTTATGGTAGCGATTATCGATTGCTGGTTTGAACACAACTACTTTTTGTTTAGCATAAATTCCTCTACGAAGTCGACGAATCAGCTCTTCTGATTTACCGCTAAACATGCTACCAGTTATACACTCAATCCACCCAGAGTGATATGTCTCATACATGTTAGTTCCACCCTTTTTTAAAAACATAATCGCTTAATTATATCATATTTTACTACTACAAGTTATTCAGAATTTAATTAAATTTATTCAATTATATAAACTTTAGCACGATTACAATATCGTACTTAGATATGTAAAAATACAAAAAACTGTCTGCATCTCTTTATAGATAGATTACGCAGACAGTTGATATTCACTATTAGTTGTTGTTTGATTTGAGACCAAACTTTTTGTTGAATCGTTCCACACGACCATCCGCAGCAGCGAATTTTTGACGTCCTGTGTAGAAAGGATGTGAATCAGAAGAAATGTCTAAACGAATAACTGGGTATTCATTTCCATCTTCCCATTTCATTGTTTCTGATGAAGTCTTAGTAGAACCACTTAAAAATTTGAAGTCTGTAGTAGTATCTAAAAAGATAACTTTGTGATATTCAGGATGAATTCCTTGTTTCATTATTTTCAGCTCCTTTGCCCTGAACCATCTGGAACAGAGTTATTTGTGAGTTTTTACCCAATACTTGATAAGTATAATAGCTTTGATACTAAAACGCAACCCTTTAAAGCAGATTATTAAATAATTGGTTTTCCTGTTTTAGTACTTTCTTTTGCAGCTTGCTGTAATTGCTCAAAAAATTCTTTGTTTGATTTAGAACGTTTTAACTTACGAATAAATCGCTCAGTAAAATCAGTTGAATCTGTAAACATATTGCGCAATTGCCATAATGAATCCAACTCTGATTTACTAATAAGCAATTCTTCTTTACGTGTTGAGCTTCGTCCAATATCAATAGCAGGGAATACACGACGTTCTGCTAATTTTCTGTCTAAGTGAAGTTCCATATTACCAGTACCTTTAAACTCTTCGTAAATCATATCGTCCATTCGTGATCCCGTATCTACTAAAGCTGTCGCTAAAATGGTTAAACTGCCACCAGCTTCTATATTACGTGCAGCACCAAAGAAAGCTTTTGGCTTATGCAACGAAGCTGGGTCTAATCCACCAGATAAAGTACGGCCACTAGGAGGTATAACTAAGTTGTATGCTCTTGCTAGACGTGTAATGGAATCCATGAGAATGATAACATCTTCCCCTATCTCAACTAAACGCTTAGCACGTTCTAATAAAAGTTCAGCAACTTTAGTATGGTGTTCTGGAGGTTCGTCAAACGTCGAGTTTACTACTTCAGCAGATTCCACTGATCGTTCAATGTCAGTGACTTCTTCAGGACGTTCACCTACAAGTAAAATAAATAATTTTGCTTCAGGTTTATTCACACTAATTGCATTAGCTATTTCTTTTAATAACGATGTTTTACCAGCTTTGGGTGGTGCAACAATAAGTCCACGTTGACCAAGGCCAATTGGTGTAACTAAATCCATAATTCTTGTTGAATAGTTGTGAGAATCAGTTTCTAAAATGATACGTTCTTCCGGATAAAGTGGAGTTAAAGCTTGGAAGTGAGGACGTTTTTTTACTTCTTCGGCGTTCTGATCATTGACGAAATCTACTTGTAATAGACCATAATACTTTTCATTATCTTTTGGCTTTCTAACTTTCCCAGTCACCTTGTCGCCACGTTTAATTTCAAAGCGACGAATTTGGCTCGCAGATATGTAAATATCTTTTTCCCCTTTTGAATAGTTGACTGTTCTTAAAAAACCATAACCATCTGGCTGGATATCATCTAAAATACCCTCCATGTAATAATTCCCATCTTTTTCCATCTGGGCTTCCATAATGGCTAATACTAATTCTTTTTTATTTAATTTACTGTAATTAGATAACTTTAAATCTTTTGCTTTTTGCGTTAAATCTTTCGTTGTATAATTTTTATAGAGTTCATGAAATGACTCATATTGCGGTGATGTTCTTAATCTTTCAGGCATAGATTGCACCCATTTCATTATATTTTTATAAACGCCAAAAACAAAATGACGTTAAACACTAGATTAAATATAGCAAATTTTCATTTTAATTACAAAATGATTTTATTAACTATAGACAAAATAAAACAGCACAATGAACATTAAACGTTCATTGCACTGTTTCTTTTTATTTTTAAATTAAAATTTAAATTATTTATAATATCCAGCTATAGACTTGATTTCTAAGAATTCATCAATACCATAATCGCCCCATTCGCGTCCAATTCCTGATTGTTTATAACCGCCGAATGGTAAATCTGGTTTTCTGCCTGCTTCATTAATTTCTACTGTGCCAGCTTCAATGCTACGAGCTACTTTAATTAATGTGTCTTTATCTTGCCCAATCACATAACCAGCCAGACCGTATTTTGTATCATTTGCTATACGAATAGCTTCATCTAGATCATTATACGTGATCACAGAGGCAACCGGACCGAATATTTCTTCTTGTGCAATTGTCATTTGATTATCAACATTGACAAATACTGTTGGACGAACAAAATAGCCAACATCCAAGCCTTCAGGTTTGCCAGGACCTCCGTAAAACAATTCTGCGCCTTCAGCAATGCCTTTATCAATATAGGATTGTACCGTATCAAATTGCTTTTTGCTTACTATTGGGCCAACTTCAGTGTCCTCATTACGAGGATCTCCTACCACTACTTGACTGAACTCTTCTTTTAAAGCCGTTAAAAATTCTTCTTTAATACTATTAGGAACTAATATTCTTGTTCCAGCTGTACACACTTGTCCTGTATTATTAACAACTTTACCTTTTGTTGCTTTTGCAGCTTCTTTAATATCAACATCATCAAGGACGATATAAGGTGATTTACCTCCCAATTCAAGTGACACTTTTTTAAAATCATGCGCAGCTTTTTCCATTATTTTGGCACCTGTTGGACCAGAACCTGTGAAAGACATCATTCTTACTTTTGGATGTTCACTTAATGGTGTACCAACGCCTTCACCGTCGCCATTTACCAAGTTAAATACACCTTTAGGAACGCCTACTTTATCGAAAATTTCAGCTAAAATAATTGCTGCAAAAGGTGTCTCTTCAGACGGTTTTAACACGACAGGACTACCTGCTGCAAACGCTGCCGCTAATTTAAGTGATGTTTGATTTGTTGGGAAATTCCAAGGTGTGACTAAACCAGCAACACCAATTGCCTCTTTAACAACTAAATCATCACCACGTTGTTCTTCAAATTGGAAAGTATCTAAAGCATCTCGTGCAGCTTGGAAATGGTTAAGTCCCATTTGATAATGTACATTTTCTGATACTGTAATAGGTGAACCTAGTTCATCTGTAATGGCATCAACGATATCGTCTTTTCTATTCTTATATTCAGCAACAATTTTATCTAACAATGCTTTTCTTTCATCCACGCTACTATGTCTAAATGATAAATAAACTTCATCTGCAGCTTGGACAGCTTTATTAACATCTTCATTATTTCCTTTTGCTATTTTACCGATTACTTCTTCAGTGGCTGGATTAATAACGTCTATTGTTTCATTGCTCGCACTTTCAACCCATTCACCGTTTATATATTGTTTAGTGAAATTTCTCATTGCATATTCACTCCTTAGTAATTTAAGTCATAGTACTTTAATAACCATTGTCCGCTAATTTCAAACATCTTATTGCTCACGCGAAAACGATTATATTAAATAGTTAATCATTAAAAAGTGACAGCAACTCATAAATATTAATTAGCACTCAATGACCTGCATTAACATAACCTGCTAAGATACAAAAAGTACTCCTTTCATAGCTATATGATTTATCATCTGCTTTGAAAGGAGCGCTGTATTTAAAATTAATTCTGTTGTGGTTCTTCTAATTCAATATATGATTGCGCCCATTTTTCTATAGGCACTAGTGCTTCCGCTAAAGCTTGACCTTTGTTGGTTAGTTCATAAATAATTGACACTGGGCTTGTTGAAATAATTTTCTTTTCAACGAGTCCCCATTCGGCTAAATCTGTAAGTTTAATACTTAATGCTCTTGGCGTTATCGTTTTTAAATCTCGTTTCATATCTGAAAAATGTGCAGAATGTTGTTCGCATCTCGATAAATAATTAATAATTAAACCGTTCCAACTTCTTCCTACAATTTTAAAGGTTTCTTCTAAATAAGGACAAATTTCCAATATGCTCACCTCAATTCTATCTGCTTCTATGTTGATACTTACTAAACTTGCATTTTCAATTTATTTCCCATACGTTTGCTCATTAATAATTATCCAATGAATTGTACAACTTCGATATAAATAGTATACCACTAATCAACTTTCTCCGTCCAAATATCTGCGCCTAGCTGTTCTAAATGCTCTACTATATCTGTGTATCCTCGGTAGATATGTTTAACATTATAAATGGTCGTTACTCCTTCAGCAATCAATCCTGCAATAATTAGACAAGCACCTGCGCGTAAATCACTTGCATAGACTTCTGTACCATGAAGCGTTGAAGGTTTAATTGTGGCAGTACCGGTTACTTCATCTGCTTCAATATTAGCACCCATATGTTGTAATTCCTCTACATGTTTGAAACGAGCTGGATAGATTGTTTCTGTGACAAAAGAAGGCCCACTTGCTTTAAATAATAATGGTGTAATCGGTTGTTGAAGATCTGTAGCAAACCCTGGATAAACCAATGTTTTAATATCTACATTTTTATATTTTGCTTTACCTTTTATGATTGCATATTCATCTTCTACTGTAATATCAACACCTAATTCTTGTAGTTTAACCATTAAAGCTTCAACGTGTTTAGGTACGATGTTATTTATCTTTACTTCTTGTCCACAAGCAGCCGCCATACACATATAAGTTCCCGCTTCGATTCTATCGGGTATCACCTGATATTCAGAACCATGTAATGCATCAACGCCTTTAATTTTTAATGTACTTGTACCAGCACCTTTGATGTTAGCACCCATGCTCATTAAAAAATTAGCTACATCTACTACTTCTGGCTCCTTAGCTGCATTTTCAATAATCGTTTGGCCTTTAGCATGTACAGCAGCAAGCATAATATTGATTGTCGCACCCACACTTACCATATCTAAAAAGATAGTAGTTCCTATAAGTTCCTTTGCTTCTATTTTCATAGAAGTATCACTTGATTCATCAATTTCTGCGCCTAATGCTTTAAAACCTTTGATGTGTTGATCAATCGGTCGGGGTCCAAGCGGACAGCCACCAGGCAAGCCAATCACACATTTTTTAAAGCGACCTAACATCGCCCCCATCATATAATAAGAAGCTCGCAATGATTCAACTTTATTATTTGGCAATGGTGCATTTTTAATTTCAGTAGTATCAACTTCTAAAACTGTGTCATTAAGTTGTGTTTTAATATTTAAATCCTCTAATAAGCTTACTAGCGTTTCTACATCAGAGATTTGTGGTAATCCGTCTAATTGCACTTTACCTTGTGCAAGTAAAGTAGCTGGTATGATAGCAACCGCACTATTTTTTGCACCACTAATATTGACTTCTCCTTTAAGCGTTTGACCACCACGAATTTTGATTACCTCTTGAGTCATATGATTAATCTCCTTTGTTTCTCTAGATATTTAATAAAATTGTACATAATCCATTCAACAAAATACAATATTTAACATTATAAATATTGTACTTCCCTGCTTTGTTTTTATTACATTTAGTAGTCCAGCTAATATATAATATCGCCAGCTCCCCCAATTTTTTATAATGTAATAAGTTTAATTATCGTTTAGTAAAATTCTTCATTTATTATAGCATAAAAAATAAGCCATTAAACCCGTAGGCTCAATGACTTTTTTATGTTGCACTTATTTCGCACGATTAGAAGTACCAAATTCTCTAATTTTACCTTTTACCGTTTCTTTAATTGCTTCACGCGCTGGTCCTAGATATTTACGTGGATCATAAACGTCTTGGTCTTTATTTAATACATCGCGTACCGCTTTTGCAGATGCAATTTGGTTTTCAGTATTAACATTAATTTTTGCTGTTCCATATGGAATTGCTTTTTGAATATCTTTAGTAGGGATACCAGTACCACCATGTAGTACTAATGGTAAACCAGTTGAAGCTCCAATTTCTTCCATTTCTTTAAATCCTAATTTAGGTTCGCCTTTATACGGTCCATGAACAGAACCTAAGGCAGGTGCTAAAGCATCTATTCCAGTTTTTTCAACAAGCTCTTGACATTCTTTAGGATCAGCATAGATTATGCCGCCAACAACATCATCTTCTTGACCACCAACCGTTCCTAATTCAGCTTCAACAGATACACCATGTTGATGCGCATATTCAACCACTTTTGATGTGATTTCAATATTTTCTTCAAACGGACTGTGTGAAGCATCAATCATCACTGAGGTGAAACCAGCATCAATCGCTTCTTTACACTTATCAAAGCTTGAACCATGGTCTAAATGTATTGCCACAGGAATCGTGATATTTAAATCATGTATTAAGCCCTCAACCATTTTTACTACAGTGTAAAAACCACTCATATAGCGTGCTGCACCTTCTGAAACTCCAAGAATAACTGGTGCTTTTTCTTCTTGAGATGCTTCTAAAATTGCTTGAGTAAATTCTAAATTATTTAAGTTGTACTGACCCAAAGCGTAACCATTTTCTTTTGCATCGATTAACATTTCTTTCATTGAAACTAAAGGCATGAAAGTTCCTCCTTGTTGTGCATATGCACGATTTGTTTGTTTATTATACCAAATTTATATTAGTAATGCATTGGAATATACTTTGTTTTCTGAATATATGTTTTTATCATTTATCATAGCCTACAATGTCATTATTAAAGTATCTAACTTATTGAATATTATATTGCATCGTTTTACACTATTATCATAGAATGGAGGATTTAAATGTCTAAAATATTAAATACACAGCTAACTGGTATTTTTAATCGCATAGAAAAACAAGCTATGGAAATTCAAATGGCTGCTCAATGTATCGTACAAGCTATTGGTGGAGAAGGTTTTGTCTATATTAAAGGATATGAAGATTTGGCATTTTTTGAGCCCTTTATATTACAAAGCCAAGAACGTTTGCGATCGAGTCGTCAACTCTCAACATTAAACAGTTTTGATGATTTAGATACAACAGATAGAGTATTTTTATTTTCACCTTTTTATAATGAAGCTGTTGCTCAAGATATATCCGCTTTACTTCAGCGCGATATTGATATTGTACTCGTTAGTAATCGCCCTAAATCAGACGATTTCCCAGAACACTTACTACATTTTATTAACTTATCGACACCGAGACCTATCGTCTATACTGAAGATTACGATAAAATTGTCCAACCACACTCAATGGCATTTAATTATATTTATTATGATATTTACACTCAAATGGTGGAAATGACACGAGATTTAGAGTTATAGCAATAAAGCACATCTAACCTTATCACAGTTAGATGTGCTTTGTTACATTATTTATTTTGATATTTATAAGCTGCCTCAACAAACGCCTTAAATATAGGCTGAGGTCTATTCGGACGAGATAAAAATTCTGGATGGAACTGACAAGCAATAAAGAAATCATTTGCTGGAATTTCAACCATTTCAATTAAACGGCCATCAGGACTTGTACCAGAAAAGACCATTCCTTTATCTTCAATTTGTTGACGATAATCATTGTTAAATTCATAACGATGTCGATGTCTTTCTTCAACGTGATCTACACCATAAATATCGTATGCTAATGTATCTTTTTTAATTTTACTTGGATATAAGCCTAAGCGTAATGTACCGCCTAAATCTTCAATGTCTTTTTGTTCAGGCAATAAATCAATAATTGGATGTGGTGTATTTGGATCTAATTCTGCAGAATGTGCGCCTTCTAATCCTAGCACATTACGTGCAAATTCAACCGTAGCTAATTGCATACCTAAACATATTCCAAAATATGGTACGTTATTTTCTCGTGCATATTTAATTGCAGCGATTTTTCCTTCACTCGCTCGGAATCCGAAACCACCCGGGACTAGGATACCATCCACATCACTCAGATAACTCGCAACATTTTCATCTGTAACCACACTAGAATCAATCCATTTTACTACGACATCTTTTTTCAATGGATAACCTGCATGTTTTAAAGCTTCAACAACTGATAAATAGGCATCTTGTAAGCTAACATATTTTCCAACTAAGCCAATAGTGATTGTTCCATCTAAGTGATTAACAGTATCTAATAGATATTGCCATTCATCTAATTGCGTATCATATTTAGCATCTAAGCCCAAACGTCGAATAACGATATCATCCATATTCTGTGCGCTAAGTTGCAGTGGAATTTCATATAGCGATGACGCATCTCTACACTCAATAACACTCTCTTTATTGATATCACAGAACAATGCAATTTTATCTTTTAAGTCTTGAGTCATTTCATATTCAGAACGAACGACAATCAAATCAGGTTGTATACCTAATCCACGAAGTTCTTTAACACTGTGTTGTGTTGGTTTTGTTTTCATTTCGCCAGCTGCTTTAATAAATGGTAATAATGTACAGTGAACATACATCACATTATCTCTACCTAAATCACTGCGAATTTGTCGTATAGCCTCAATAAACGGTAAAGACTCGATATCACCTGTTGTTCCGCCTATTTCTGTTATTACTACATCTGCATTAGTACTTTCACCAGCCAGTAATAAACGTTCTTTAATTTCATTTGTAATGTGTGGAATGACTTGAACTGTACCACCCAAGTAGTCACCACGACGTTCTTTTTTCAAAACATGTGAATATACTTTCCCAGCTGTTACATTAGAATACTTATTAAGATTAATATCAATAAAGCGTTCATAATGTCCTAAATCTAAATCGGTCTCTGCACCATCGTCCGTTACAAAAACTTCACCGTGTTGATAAGGACTCATCGTACCTGGGTCAACATTTAAGTATGGATCAAACTTTTGTATTGTAACTTTTAATCCTCTGTCTTTTAATAATCTTCCTAGAGAAGCAGCTGTAATACCTTTCCCTAGAGATGAAACTACGCCACCTGTTACAAAAATAAACTTTGTCATATTTTGACCTCCTGCATATATAAAGGGTTGCTTTCTTTATTTAACACTTTTTAACAAGTCTTGATTATTAAAATATTCCATTCAAAATGTATAGTTATAATTTAAACTTTTATTCATTTCCTTCTCTATACATTTAATGCTGAAATAATTTTTAAAATAAAAAAATCGCTCCCTCTCACATCCATTGTAAGGGGAGCGCATAACATTTATACACGTGTCCTAATTAAAGGAGCCCGAATAAAATTTTATCATTTTTTTAATAAAAGTCAATTGTCAATTTTATTAACTTAAGCAAAGCCTTACCATTCAAGGCCTCACTAAATTAAAATTTTTCTTCGTCGTCAATTTCCTCTTCGTCGTCTAAATCTTCATCATCTTCATCTAAAACAATATCTGTTTCATTCATTTCATCTTCTACTGGTTCATTGTCATCATCATCTAATGTTTCTTGATCGTCAGTTTGAGCTGGAATATCATCGTCGTCATCCATTTCGTCTTCGCCCAATAATTTAAGATTTTTATCTTCTTCATCTTCATCATCTAAAATATCAAATTTTTGAATTGTTGGTGCAATTTTTTCTTCGATATCATCTACTGAGTACCAGTCACGTAATCCCCATTCATTTTCACCAACATTTAAAAAGCGTCCATCAGTATTTAAATCAGTATAGAATTGCACAACTCGATTTTCAATTTCCTCGTAATCATAACCACCTAAAGATCTAAATTCATCAATAATATCATATAAATTCATTGTTGCGCCTTTTTCATGTAATAACGTATAAGTCATATCAATGAATGATCTCTCATCGATCATTTCTTTTGTGTAATCTTGAATTTTCATTAAAAAATACTTCCTTTCACAGGATTTTTTGAAATTTATAAGTTATTTTGCATTTATTAATAGTAACAAAATTAAATTATAAATGACAACTCTTGATTTCGCAATGTCTACTAATAATTAATATACTTTTCAAAAATTGCGACATCTTCTGATTGTTCAATCTCAACAAATCCACTATTCTGACATAACGGTTTTAATTCATTATGTTCACCAAATAACATTATATTTAATGTTTGTATATTATTAAAATGTTTTCTAACATACGTTGGTAACTGACGCAATGCGCTTTCAGCAATGCCTGATTGTCTGTGTTCTTTATTAACTTCTATTGCAGCAATATTCATTCTTGTCGCATGCTGTTCTACAGCTATAAATCCTACTTTATCCCCGTCTTTCAATAAGTCTATGATTTGCACTGTTCCAATACTAGATTGACTATTGGCTTGTAACTTTAGTGAAGACACATGTTTCGTATCTAAATCTAGATAATATAATCTTTCCTTCCCTATTGGCCCTTCCTCTTTAGTTGCTGTATGAATAAAACCAGCACGCTCGTATACATTCCATGCACTTTGATTTTCAGTATCAACCACGAGGTACAAGTGATTAAAATCTGGAAATAATAGTTGAACATATTGTGGAATATGCATCATCATTGTAGTGCCATAGCCACGTCCTTGATATTTTTCATTTATTGATAATGATCTTACATAAACGACATTTTCTGGTGTATCGTATCCTTCATGTTGATAGTAACGATGTAGTATAAAGAATCCAACCACATCTCCTTGTTCATTTATAGCAATGTTAGCGACACGATTTTCATCTTCTAATGCTTCTTGAAGCACTGTTTTAGGTAATGATGAATAAACTTGTTGTCTTTCGCTTAATTCAAAATCTAAAACATGTTGTCGATAACGTTCTTCAAATACCTGAATTGTTATATTATCATATTGCTGTTTTATAACCATAATCTATCCCCTTATTTCTAACATTGTTAGCCTTCTGACTACTTATTTAAATTTTATCATATCATGTTATACCCTAATTTTTTTAATTTCTACTTGTATTTCAGTGATTTTATTATACTATAAACATTGACCCTAATTAATTGCAGAGGTGAAAGAAATGAATATCGGTATCGATGCAGGTGGAACATTAATCAAAATTGTTCAAGAAACGCCTGATGAACGTATTTATAAAACAGAATTAACTACAAATATACAACAGGTAATTCATTGGTTGAAAAATGAATCATATGATTCTTTAAGTTTAACAGGTGGTAATGCCGGAGTCATTGCTGAACAACTTGATTACCCTGTGCAAACCTATGTTGAATTTGATGCTTCTTCTAAAGGTTTAAGCATGTTACTTAAAGAACAAGGCCACGATATTGACCAATATATTTTTACTAACGTAGGAACTGGGACGTCTATCCATTATTATGATGGGATATCTCAACAACGTGTTGGGGGTATTGGTACAGGTGGCGGTATGATACAAGGTTTAGGATACCTTTTAACTCAAATATCAGATTATGAGGCATTGACAACTTTAGCTCAACAAGGTGATCGAAATCATATTGATTTAAAGGTCAAACATATTTATAAAGATACCCCACCTCCTATACCAGGCGAATTAACTGCCGCAAATTTTGGTAATGTCCTGCATCATTTGGATGCAAATTTTACATCAGCAAATCAACTAGCATCGGTTGTCGGTGTTGTTGGCGAGGTAATCACAACGATGTCCATTACTGTAGCTCGTGAATATAAAACAAATAATGTCGTGTACATCGGGTCATCCTTCAACAATAATCCATTGTTAAGAGAAGTCATTGAAGATTATACTAAGTTAAGAGGTTGTCAACCATATTATATTGAACATGGTGCCTTTTCAGGAGCCATTGGTGCTATTCATTTATCATAATAGCAAACGCCCTTCAGCATTTGCATCGAAGGGCGTCATTCATCAATTTAAAATGTTGCTTCGTTTGACAAGTACTGTGCCGAGACAATAGTACCAACCACACCGGGTTTCAAGTCAATAGCTACAGCTTTATTATCATCTCTTAATTCATCTAACCACTCACCAAAAACGCTACTTTCTACTTCTATAAGTTCGCATTCTTCAAAATCTTGATCTCGTACTTTCAAAGCGCGCCCTTTCATACTCCAAACAGGCATAATATATGGTTTTTCTTTTTTATCATCCCCGATTAAAATAAAAGATTTTTGTCCTTTTCGAGTTAGTCCAAATACTTCATCATTTTTTGCTATATCTTTAACAAATTCTTTAGTGCGAATGCGATCTAATTCTGTCATGATTTCATCAGTTGTATCAACGACGTTAATCAACTGGCCAGGATGATTTTCTGAAGCATTAATAACCACTTTGTCTCCTTTATCAAATAAATCATCAAGCTCATATGTCGCAAAGGTATCAATGTCAATTTGAACTACTTTATCATAATCTACCTGATGATCTTCAAGGAATGTGCGCGCCATGTATTCATTCGTCCATGCTGCTGGATATAATTGACCTTGATAATAAATCCTTACTAATTTTTTAGATGTACTCGCAAAGAAAAATTCCTCATTGATTAATATATCTTTGAAAAATGTTTCATTTTTAAATGACATGTAACAACCCTCAATTCATTTTAATTTATTCCAAATTTTAAATGACTCGTTTTTGATAGTCAATAAAGCTTGGACATCATTATGTTTTAAGATACGAACTAAATATTGGCAATAGTTGACTGGACTGAACATACGCTTATACTAGGCCTTTTCCAATCCTGGTCAACCTTGCCGGTGCATGACTATGAATTCATAATGAATGCTGTCCCGCTCCCTAACTATTAAATTAAAACAAATGTCTGATTGTACAGTATTTATTATTTATAAATCTAACTCCTCATAAAATGCTTTAATATAATGATCTATTTCTGTTTTGCTATTCCCATGCCAAATACAGCCAAATCTAGAATTAACTTTATTTTTACCATACCAATCACCATCATAATAAGATAGTGGGTACAATACGCCTTTTTTTACAAATTTTAATATAGTATTAAAAAAGTGTTCATTATCACCTTTAGCTACATAGCTATAAAACTTTTGATAATTTGGATGTAGCTCATCTTCTAATAGCAACATACTCGTAGAACCATTTTGTCTAAAATTCAAATCAATCGCAAAGACATCTCCATGTTGATCTAATAATAAATCAAACCCTGCCACTCCAAAGAATCCTTGTTTTACACCTATTTCCATAATTTCGTAACCAGCGTTTATCACTTGCTGAGGTATATCATGGACATTCTCGTTACCAGCATAAAAGCCATATTTATTTGTAAGTTGCTGTGCGGTTCCTAAATACTGGATACCTAGCTCTGAAGAATAAGAGAACTGAACACAATAATTGTGAACCTCTTCGATTTTTTGTTCAATAATCAAATGTGATGTAGCTGCTTCTGCTTCAAAAATACGTGTCATTGCTTTTTGCAAATCATTTTGATGATAACAAATCATAACACCATATCCTCCTGCAGTTGGCAAATCATCTCCAGGTTTAATAACAAAAGGAAATGTCCAATCTTGAACTCGCGCTTTAAAATCTTTGATTGATACAATTTCTCTGTTAGGCAAGTAATGATGATTCGTCCATTCAGGAATGCGCGCTTTATTATTTAATGCAACAAATGTATCCTTATTTAAAGCGTAATAAGAAGATTCAAGTACATCTTCTCCATGTATATATTGAAAATAAATCTTTTTCCCTTCTTGATAAGCGAGATGTTGAATAAGCGATTCATAAGATTGCTGATCATGAAATTTATAAATTGAGGTCGGTATCGTTTTTCCTATAGTATTAAAAAGTGCTTCCAATTTATCGGTAACACTGGCTTCGTGTACGATTACAGGTAATTGATTAGCTATCAATAACTCTCTACCGGTCAAAAAATTCGATTGATGTTCTTCTGGTTCTAACCATGGATTAGAAACATAAGAGGGTCTTGATGAGTAAACAACATTGTCTGCGTATAAATCACTGAGTGTAAGTGGTTGATTTTGCTTATTTTTCACCATTATTTGTTATTCCCCTTTATATGAGAATGCTGTTCGACTATAGCCTCAAACAGCGGTTGATTTTCAATTAACTCTAGACCCATCAATGCTATAATTTTTGCACCTCGAACAACCGCTTGATCTCCATGTACACTTGCAGCAGCTTCTCTAAAACGATGTGTATGACCAACTAAGTTTCTTGAGCCTATTTTGATATGTGGATGTATCGTAGGAACGACATGACTCACATTGCCAGTATCCGTAGATCCATATCCAAAATCGTCATGGCTGACTGCTTCACCTATTTCAATGGCATACTTTTCAAATAATGCATCTAATCTAGGTGTTTTAATAAATTCATTTACGCCATTTTGAATAGGCCCAAATTCATAATCGCAACCCGTTTGAATTGAAGCACCACGTGCAATTTGTTTCACACGTTCTGTTAATACATCTAATTCTTTGCGTGTTGTTGCGCGTGTATAAAAACGTGCATGAGTAAAATCTGGAATGATATTTGCTGCTTTACCACCATCTAAAATCACACCATGTACTCTTTGATCTTTCTTAATATGTTGTCTGAGTTGTGCCACGCCATTAAAATAAGAAATCATAGCATCTAAAGCATTGAGCGCTTCATCTGCATTTTCAGAAGCATGTGCACTTTTTCCGTAAAATTTAATATCCAAAACATCTACTGCTAATGTATTGATGGTTGGATATGTTTCGTTGCCAGGGTGAATCATCAATGCTATATCAATATCATCAATCACGCCGGCTTTAACATATGATGCTTTTGCACTTCCATTCTCTCCACCTTCTTCTGCTGGACAGCCTAAAACGACTACTTTACCACCAATTGAATCAATCGTTTGCTTTAATGCCGATCCAGCCAATACACTTGCAGTACCTATAATATTGTGGCCGCATGCATGTCCTAACCCAGGTAAAGCATCATATTCGGCTAAATAACCAATCGTTGGACCTTTACGTTCTGAATCATAAGTGGCTATAAATCCTGTTGCATGACCTGCGATATCTGTCTCTATCTCAAATCCTTGTTCAGCTAGTTTCTCTATAAGTATTCGAGACGCAAAAATTTCTTCATTTCCTAACTCCGGACGTTCATGTATTCTATGACTGATTTCTATATAATCGTATTTATTATTTTCGATATAATCCAAAATTTTTTGTTTACTGTTCATTATTACAACTATCTCCCTTACGTAACCCAAATAATCGAACAACATCTTTTACCCAATATGTTTTTTAATTAATCATTACTTATTTTATCGGAATAATACTTGATTGTCATTATATTTACAAAATTTTCTAACAATAATGTTCTATACCCGCCTCAACGGCATATGATGCATTAGGTCAAAATTGTCATTATACAGTCGTCTTGTTACAATCAATATATTAGATAAGTTTTAAAAGTAATTTAGGAGGATGTCAAATGGCAAAAATGAATGTAGAAAGTTTTAACTTAGATCATACAAAAGTTGTCGCGCCTTTTGTGAGATTAGCAGGTACGATGGAAGGCTTAAACGGTGATGTAATCAAAAAATATGATATCCGCTTCAAACAACCAAATAAAGAACATATGGAAATGCCTGGTTTACACTCACTTGAACATTTAATGGCAGAAAACATTAGAAACCATACTGACAAAGTTGTAGACTTAAGTCCAATGGGTTGTCAAACCGGCTTCTATGTATCCTTTATTAATCATGACGATTATAATGATGTTTTAAATATTATTGAAAAAACATTAAATGACGTATTACAAGCTAACGAAGTTCCAGCTTGCAATGAAGTACAATGTGGATGGGCTGCAAGTCATTCATTAGAGGGTGCAAAAGAAATCGCTAAAGCGTTCTTAAACAAACGCAATCAATGGCATGATGTGTTCGGTGAAGCTAAATAATTAGTTACAATATCCTGGATGATAAATCTCAAAATTCGCTCTAGGGAGCGGGACAGAATTCAAAAATGATTTTTGTCCCGACCCCTAGAGTTTTTTATATCACGTATTAATATTTCTAAGTGCAGTACTCCATCTTATTCCAATGGATAGTAACCGATATTTTATTTTCGAATATTTCTTAATTGGATACTCGCGATTCAACTTATCCTAACCCTACTTAAAGTTTTGCTCTCAAAACGATGTATATGCATGTGAACTGGCATTTTATTAGCAGAAGAAAGTAACTCATAATGAATAGAAACATAACTAATCTCAGTATGTTTCATACAACAAAAAAGCTTCTCTATTTGAATTCGTTCATTCAAAAATAGAAAAGCTTTTACTTTTATTTTAAAATTTGATTCTTAAGGCTTTAAATGTTTCTTATGTGACGTTGTATCACAATGACAATTAGATTTGCAACTTCCGCATTGCCCTTCTTTACTACGTTTAAAAAATTTTACTAATGTTAAAACCGTATAAAAGATGATAACTACGATAATCAAGATGTTTATAAATATATACATAAAAATCGTCCTTATATAAAAAGATTACTTATTTGATAAAATGCCAATGTTAAAAGATATGCTGTAACTATTGGGTAAAATAATGCAATGAGTGTCCATTTCCATGAACATGTTTCTTTTCTTATTGTAGCTACTGTCGAAATACATGGAACATATAATAGTATAAATATCATAAAAGCATAGGCTGATAAGGATGTGAATTGATGTTGAATTACGTTAACAAGCCCATTCTCATTTGAGGAATAAAGTATCGCCATTGAACTGATTATGACTTCTTTCGCTAAAAATCCTGGTATCAAAGTGGCACCTGCTTGCCACGTACCAAATCCCAAAGGTGAAAGTATAGGAGCTATTGCTTCTCCTATTATATGCATAAAGCTTTGATTAATTTTTACATCAAATCCATTAGGTCCTGTATATGTTAATGCCCATATGATTACTGAGCCAGCAAATATAAATGTCCCTGCTTTTTTTACAAAGCCTTTTGCCTTTTCCCAAGTGCTACGCCATAAAGTTCTAATAGAAGGTACACGATAAGTTGGTAGCTCAACAATAAATACTGAACTATCGTTTTTCAAAATAAATCGATTCATAATAGTACTAACTATTAAAGCAACTAAAATCCCAAGCAAGTATAAACTTAAAACTATGAGAGATTGATAAGTTTTAAAGAATACTCCCACAAACAATGCATATATTGGCAAACGTGCTGAACAAGACATGAAGGGAGCTATTAAAATTGTTATCAGCCGTTCTTTTTCATTTTCAATACTACGTGCAGCCATAATGCTTGGTACATTACAGCCAAATCCAATAATCATAGGAATAAATGACTTACCACTTAGCCCTATTGATTCCATTGTCTTATCCATTAAAACAGCTATTCTTGCCATATAACCCGAATCTTCAAGCAAAGAAATAAAGAAGAATAATACCACGATCTGAGGAACAAACACAAGCACTGAGCCGACACCTGCAATAATACCGTCTGTGATTAAATCTTGTAGAAATGGCAACAAGTGTAAGTATTGCATCATCATCTTTACCCAGTCGGTAAATTGCCCACCAATGAAATCATCCATTTTGTCGGATAAAGGCGTACCTACCCAAGTAAATGTGATTTGAAAAATGAGCCATATAATGCCTAAAAATATGGGTATCCCTAAATACTTATTCATCAATATTTTATCTAACTTAGCAGTAAAAAATTGCTTTTCTTCTTTAGGATATTCGACAACATTTTTTAAGATATCATCTATAAATTTATCTCTAATCAATTCCATACGTTCACGTACACGCATATTCAAATTTTTTTCTAATTCTTTTTTTATTGGTTCTAAACAATTAATCATTTCAGAACCTATTTCCTGATAAATTTGATTATTATCAAGTAAATATTGTATCGCTATAAAACGTATTCGTTCTTTAGGATATTCTGTCTCTTTTAAGATAATTGAACTTATTTTTTCAATAGCATCTTCTATATCATGACCATAGTTAATTTTAAATTGTTGTCTTTTATCAGGTTTTAAAAATTTCAATTCATGTAAAAGTTCATTAGTCCCTTTAGCTTTTCTCGCTACAATCGGAAAAACAGGTACTTTTAATTTTTTCATTAAAGTATCATATCTGACTTTAAGACCATGTTGCACTGCTACGTCAATCATGTTTAAACCAATAATTAAAGGTGCATTAAGTTCTAACAATTGAATAGTAAGGTTCAAATTTCTTTTTATTTGGCTAGTATCAATGATATTAATCATACCTGTAAAAGAAGATTCCATTAAAAAATCTGTTACTACAGTCTCATCTTTAGAAACTGGAGATAAATCATAAATGCCAGGTAAATCAATAAGCTGCCCTATGTTTTCTTTTAATTTACCTACCTTTTTTTCAACAGTTACACCACTCCAGTTACCTACGTATTCATAAGACCCTGTTAATGCATTAAACAATGACGTCTTTCCTACATTTGGATTTCCTAAAATACAAAAACTTTCGCCCATATATATAACCTACTCCTCTAATGTAATGTTTCTGGCGTCAGATTGTCTAATGCACAAAAATTGACCATTTACTTCAATAATACTTGGTCCATTAAATAAGCATTTTCGTTTAATACACACTTCACTGCCTTTTTTTATACCTAATGCACTTAATCGATATAACATATTTTTATTACATATACTTATACTTTTAACTTTGTAATTTTTATTTTTTATCCCAGTCTTTAAATTCAACAAAATACTCACACTTTCTAAATATTAATTAATAATCATTATCATTAAGAAAATTATATGACTAATTTTTATTAAAAACAATATCTACAAAAACTATTTGTGTCGATTTATAGAACTGCTATAAATTTTAAATTCTTCTTAATTACGATCATTTTCTATCAACGATATCGTTTAAACTTACAGTGCCGATGAGAGAGGTTATATTATGAAGGAACAAGACTTAAGAGTAACAAAAACTAAAAAAGCGTTATCGATGCGTTTTATCAATTATTGGAGAAGCGACGATTTGAATCCATCCCTGTAAATGAACTCTTTGACAATGTAATGGTTCATCGTACAACTTTTATAAATACTTTATGATAAGTAGGATTTGTTAGTTTATCTATTCAAATTGCTAACTAAAGATTACTTTCAACAGATTTAAAAAAATGCTTGAATAATCCTTTTCAAATAAAGAAAAATTAGAGAAAATAGATAAAGCACAAAGATGATATACAATTTCAAATCATCTTTGTGCTATTATTTTGGAATTTATGTCACAGCCTGTGTTACTAGTGTCAGATAAATCTATATCTTAAATTCGTATTATAACTCTTTCTTATAACTTTTTAATTAATCCTATTAATACAAATTGTAAAGGTAATCTCAAGTATAGTGCCCACTTAGGCACTTCTTTATCGCCTAAAGGTAATTCTTTACGTGCCATATAAATATTTGCTGGTAATACTGCTAATAAAAATAAATTCATACCTTTTTTCAACCATTCTGCTGGTCTTTTAATTAATAGCATCATACCAAAAAAGATTTCAAAAACTCCTGTAACAAGTACAGCAGTTTTTCGTAATGGTAAGTAATGTGGCACAATATTTCTAAACTGACGTTCATTTGTAAAATGTAAGACTCCTGCTGTGCCAAATGCTAAACCAAGCAAATATCTAAATAATTTCATTAATGTTCCACTCCCATTTCTTTTAAATAGCTTTTACCGAATTTTGGTAGTTCTACGTTGAAATTATCTGCTATTGTAGCACCAATTGAACTAAATGTCTCGTCACTTGATAATTCATGACCATGATTGATTTTAGGACTATACATTAATACTGGAATATACTCTCGCGTATGATCTGTCCCAGGTGCAATCGGGTCATTACCATGGTCAGCAGTAATGATGACCAAATCATCTTCATCCAAGTTTGCAATCAATTCAGGTAAACGATTATCAAAATCTTTGATTGCTTGTGCATAACCTTCTTTATCACGTCGGTGACCATATAAAGCATCAAAATCAACTAAATTTAAAAAGCTCATGCCATTAAATGCTTTTTGAGTAACATTTATCAATTGATCCATTCCGTCCATATTACTTTTAGTGCGAATCGCCTCTGTAACACCTTCCCCATCAAAAATGTCATTAATCTTTCCAATAGCGATAACATCGTAACCATTGTCTTTTAATTCATTCATAACCGTGTGTCCAAAAGGTTTCAATGCATAATCATGACGATTTGATGTTCTTGTAAAGTTACCTGGTTCTCCTACATATGGTCGGGCAATAACACGTCCAATTAAATATTTTGGATCCTTTGTTATCTCTCTTACCTTTTCACAAATATCATATAATTCTTCAAGCGGTATAATATCTTCATGTGCAGCAATTTGTAATACTGGGTCAGCACTTGTATAAACGATTAAATCACCCGTCTTCATTTGATGTTCACCAAGTTCATCAATGATTGCCGTACCAGAAGCAGGTTTATTCGCTACCACTTTACGTCCTGTCATCTCTTCAATTTGTTTAATCAATTCTTCTGGAAAACCATTAGGATAAACTTTAAATGGTTGCATGATATTCAAGCCCATCATTTCCCAATGTCCTGTCATAGTATCTTTACCGACAGATGCTTCACTTAACTTCGTATAAAAAGCCTCAGGATGATCTACTTTATGCACTACAGGCAAGTCAGTAATATTACCTAAGCCAAGTCGTTCTAAATTAGGTAATGATTCCTTAAATCCCTCTAATGTATGTTTAAGCGTGTGTGCACCTTCATCATTAAAGGCTGCTGCATCTGGTGCTTCTCCAATGCCTACTGAATCCATTACAATAAGATGTATACGTTTAAAAGGCGTTATCATTTTAACACTCCTACTCAGTAATAATTTTATGAATTAATGTTGGTTTATGACCTGTATCTTGAATGGCTATACTATCATAAAGTTTAGCCTTTACATCAAATATATCTGGCTGATTACTATAAATCGTTAATAATGGTTCACCCTCTTTGACAGTGTCTCCAACTTTTTTGTTTAATACTATACCGACTCCTAAATCGATTGTATCTTCTTTCGTCTGACGACCAGCATCTAACATCATTGATGCAATACCAATATCATTGGCAATCATCTCAGTTATTGTTCCTGTTTTCTGTGCTGGCAATTCTATTTTATATTGCGCTTGTGGTAATAATTCCGGGTGATCTACGATATGTGAATCGCCACCTTGGTTAGCAATAAACTGCTTGAATTTCGCTAATGCTGTTCCATCTTGAATTGCTTGTTTTAATTTTCGTCGCGCTTCTTCTAATGTATCAGCTTGCTGGCCTAAAACTACCATTTGAGAACCAAGCGTCAACACGAGTTCTGTTAAATCTTCAGGTCCGTGTCCATTCAATGTTTCAATAGCTTCTCGCAATTCTAAAGCATTACCAATTGCGTTGCCTAACGGTTGACTCATATCTGAAATGATAGCCATCGTCTTTCTGCCAACATGATTGCCGATGGATACCATGGCATGCGCAAGTTGTTCAGCATCTTCTAATGTTTTCATAAATGCACCGCTACCTGTTTTAACATCAAGCACAATTGCATCTGCACCTGCAGCAATTTTTTTACTCATTATCGAAGACGCGATTAATGGAATAGAGTTTACTGTCCCTGTCACATCTCTTAAAGCATATAGCTTTTTGTCTGCCGGCGTTAAGTTACCCGTTTGTCCAATTACAGCAACTCGATCTTCGTTGACCAATTTAATAAACTCATCTTCACTGATCTCAACATGAAACCCTTCAACTGATTCTAATTTATCAATTGTGCCGCCAGTATGACCTAAGCCACGCCCACTCATTTTTGCAACTGGCACACCAACTGCAGCCACAAGAGGTGCTAAAACAAGCGTTGTTGTATCGCCTACGCCACCTGTAGAATGTTTGTCAACTTTTACCCCATTAATTTGGGATAAATCAATCACATCACCAGAATGTACCATTGCTAGCGTTAACGCTGCACGTTCTTGTTCTGTCATATCTTGAAAAAAAATAGCCATTGCTAAACTTGCAGCTTGATAATCTGGAATATCTCCCTTTGTATAGCCCTCAATAAAAAAGTTAATCTCATCCGTTGTTAATTCTTTCCCATCGCGTTTCTTTTCTATAATATCGACCATTCTCATAGCCATATCCCCTTTCAATAAGCGACTAGTTTGCTTTTTTATGATAATGCGATTATGGCATTAGTAATCGGTGTTAGCCTCAAGACCTTCTATTATTTCAACACCCGCACTCGCTCCAATTCGAGTTGCACCAGCTTCAATCATTTTTTTGAAATCAGCTAAGTTTCGTACCCCACCTGAAGCTTTAACTTGTAACTCATTACCAACCGTTTGCTTCATCAATGCCACATCCTCTGCGGTGGCACCACCAGCAAAACCAGTAGATGTTTTAACAAAATCAGCACCAGCAGCTCGCGCAATCTCACAAGCTTTGACCTTTTCATCATCAGTTAATAATATTGTTTCAATGATAACTTTAACTAAAATCCCATTAGCTGCACCAACAACACCTTCAATATCTTTTTTCACATCATCATAACGCCCATCTTTTAATGCGCCAATATTGATAACCATGTCAATTTCAGAAGCACCATTTTTTATTGCATCTTCTGTTTCAAATGTTTTTGTTGCTGTAGTACTCGCACCTAATGGAAAGCCAACCACGGTACATACTAATACATCTGAATCTCGTAATTGTTCTGCCGCATACTTCACTTGAGTTGGATTTACACAAACTGATTTAAAGTGATATGTTTTAGCCTCTTTGATTAACTTATCAATTTGTGCCTTTGTTGATTCTGGTTTTAATAAGGTATGATCTATATATTTTGCATAATCCATTAAAACGCCCTCCTATAAATTGTTGTTTAATATTTGCGCCTACGATAAAGTTTTCGTAGCATGGTTTAAACTTTAAAAATAGGCATTTTGTCCTTCCCTTCTATAGTACAAAAATTCGCAAAAAAGTTAAACAAATGTTATCTTTATGTTAAGAATGAAAGTCGAGGAGAGATAACAAATGTCTAAAGGTACACCACATATTCAACCTAAAGAACATAAAATCGCCAAAACAGTACTTATGCCTGGCGATCCATTAAGAGCAAAATACATAGCAGAAAACTTCTTAGATAATGTAGTGCAATTTAATGAAGTAAGAAATATGTTTGGATATACAGGTACTTATAAAGGTAAAGAAATTTCTGTTATGGGATCTGGTATGGGGATTCCAAGTATAGGTATATATTCATATGAGTTGTACCATTTCTTCAATGTAGATACGATTATTCGTATTGGGTCTTGTGGCGCACTACAAGAAAATGTCAATTTATATGACATTATCATTGCACAAGCCGCTTCAACAAATTCTAATTATGTAGACCAATATCAAATTCCTGGTCACTTCGCACCAATTGCTGATTTTGACTTAATCACTAAAGCTAAACAGAAAGCAGACGAACTTGGTGCAGTTTCGCACGTTGGTAATATCTTATCGTCTGATACATTTTACAATGCGAACCCACACTTCAATGATCAATGGAAAAGAATGGGTATTTTAGGTATCGAAATGGAGTCAGCAGCTTTATACCTTAATGCAACTTATGCTGGTAAAAAAGCTTTAGGTATTTTTACAGTAAGCGACCATATTATCAAACAAGAAGAAACAACTGCGGAAGAAAGACAAAATTCATTTACACAAATGATGGAAGTCGCATTAGAAATTGCAGAATAAAAAAAGCCTTGATATTGTAATTACACTAGTAAAATCACATGTGTAATACAATATCAAGGTTTATTATATGGTTAAATTTATTTACTTAAATAAGATTTAAACATCCAGTTATGTTTATCTACTGAAGTTTGCATGCCGATAAACATATCTTCTGATACGTCATCTTCAGCTTCTCCAGCCACTTGAATAGCTTGTTCAAGTTGTTGTGAAATATTTGTTAAATCTTTAGAAAATGCTTCGACCATTTCTTCTGCAGAATAATTTAAACCTGCTTCTTCAACAATCGACATATCTAAACATTCTTTTAACGTTCCTACAGGATGACCGCCTACCGCTAAAATACGTTCAGCTAAATCATCAACATATTGACTTGCTTCATTATATAATTCTTCAAATTTAACATGCAATGAAAAGAAATTTGGTCCTTTAACATACCAGTGGAAATTGTGTAATTTAGTATAAGCCACCGTCCAGTTTGCAACTTGTTGATTTAATTCTTTTACTACATCTTGTTGATTTGCCATATTATTCATCGCTCCTTTTAACTTATATCATCGTAATGATGTTATCATTATATTATAATAATTCTAATCTGTAAAGCAAAATAACACTCTTATTTATAATTATTATAAACAAATTGAAGATTTATTCATATACCTAACCTTTGAATAAGCTTATTTTCAGCTATATGTTATTCTTATTATCCCTTAATTGAAAATCATTTTCAATTAATCAACTTTACATGTTGATTATCATCTAGGAAAAACGACTTTTCATAAGATGTTGGTCGATGCCATTTTGTTTTCCACATTTTATCCCTATTATTCGCAAAAAGATGATAGCCACAATCTCTAAGTGGTTTTGGAACCAATTTTAGTAATATCCCTAACCATTTAAACGTTGTTAATGATGTAATTAACGTCGCTATTGCAGTCGAATGATACTCAAGATGATGGCCTTCTTGCAGAATAACACTATTTTGATGCTGTGCTTCTGGATGTTGTTTGAATAAATGTTGCCCTATCTCACCTTGAAGCGTAGCAAATTGATATTTTTTAGATAAACCATGTTGTATTAACCATATTGCGTAATTATAGCAATATACACAGTTTCCATCATAATAAATAATTGGCATAAATTCACATCCTTACTTTTATTATTACTATTTCCTCTTCGGTTGCAAGCTAAACAACTTAAAACACATTTAAGAAACAGGCAAAATCAATTATTGCAGTTTAAGAGCCACACTACTTTGTCATAGTGTGGCTCCATTTATTTCAATATTTTGTATTGTAAGGCTTATTCCATAAAGGAATAGCTTTATCTTATTTTTACTGTCACTACTTAAAATATTTTCAAAAGGTTATATCATGAACAAGACTACTTTATTTATCTTGTTTTACTTTAACAATGCGTGTATATTTTAAAAATTGAGCTGAATATTTCTCTTTAATTACATCAATATCATCATAAGTAATACCAATAATATGCCAATTAGGATTAAAATGATAAAATGAATCTTTCTGGCGTGACCATATAATCATTTGTCCATCTTTATTATATCGTGGCAATGTCACTTCATAGCCTTCCAACACATTGATATACGTTTGAAAAATATCTGGATCAACACGGTTAAAATTATCAATGACTAAATAACTTTTATCGTTTTTAGGCATTAAATGTGTAATAAATCCTTCACGATAATATAATGCACCTGCTTCATTTGGTAAGTATTTACCATACAACATTTCTTCAGAAAAATCAGGGTGTCCAGTTGTTATGACTGGATTAGCATTGGTCTTATCTAATAATTCATTTGCTGCTTTTAATCCTTCGTCATGTTGCCCTACAACAAGTAAGATAAATGGTTTAAGCGCTTCATCTTTAGTTTGTTCGCTATGTACAGGTTGATTAATCGTCTCAAATGGCTTATTTACACCATCATTTTTGCTCATATCAATAATGGCATCATATTGAGTTTGAGACATACTAGCAATTGCCTGTTTCGTATTTTCTTGTAAAAAATATAAATTCTTTAACTTTGGATGTTTATTTAATTGGCTTAATGTCACTGGTGTTATATTTTTATCATAGCGCACTTCGATTGCGGTGCTATTCGTTCTACCAGGTATGGGTGGCTTTTCATGAATATGCTTAGTCACTTCTCCAATACCAATGACAGCTTGATTTTTATTTCTATTATAAAATACTAGGTTGTCACCAACTTCTAATTGATTATAAAAATGGTAACCATTTCGTTTAATACCATTATAGGTATGTGTATATATTGTATAAATTTCCCCAGGTTCAAACGCTTCTGACTCAGCTAAAAAGAAATAGCGTGGTAATTTTTCTTGGCCTTGTCCTAAGGCGACAATAAGATCAAATTCCTCTTTAGTTAGTTGATTAAATAAAGTTTCTTTCATATTATTCATTCTATAATCTAATGCTTCACTGCGTTTTAAAAAGTCAATCGTTAATGGTTTTAGTAGCTCATCAAATCGAAAAGTGACTCGAATTTTATTTTGAGCGCCTGTTTGAACGCTAGTGATTTCACCTAATCCTAATAAACCAGTATCTGTTTGAACTTGGTAAAATATCACTTTGTCGCCAATTTCTGCTTTTTTAAATGCTCTAAAACCTTGAGAAGGATTAAATTGAGCTCCTGATTCAAATAATGTCGTTTGTCCAATTAATGGTTCATTATGATTCCATCTTGTATAGCCACAATTTAGCCAAAAGTAATTTACTGCTTCAGTCATTATGAAACTCCTAACCCTAATTATTCATTGTGAGAAAAAATAACTTTCTCTTATGATTTCTTTTCATTTTATCATACTTCACGTAAAAATCTTGTGTAATTTCATAAAAATTAGCAATTAGATATAACATAAAATTCAATACCATATTTTAAAAAAGAGAAAATCACTAGCCTATATGCTTATGACTTTCTCTTATAATATTTTCTACTTAGATGTAGTATTCATCATCTAATTGCTATTTGGTTCCTATTATTGCTGAACACCCACAATACTTGCTAGAAGCGGCATTAAATTTATCATTACACCCCCTAATGATAACAATCCACTTGTTTTATGATCTTTTAATGTTAATATTGCACTGATGACACCTATCAACGCAATAAATTGAGGAATAAGTCGTGTAGGATAATGTGGCAGATTAAAAAAGATACCTGCACCAGCAATAACACCACAAACTAATGAAATGTATAAAAATTGCTTCAAATTTATACCTCCCAATATTCAAGAAACAGACTAATTTCTTTATAGATAGCTAATAATCAATGTGAAATCCCCTTCAAATACACTATCTAAATCTTCTGAAGTCAATATAAAATGGCTTCCTTTTTGAATTCTATAAATTTCTCCATCAGTAATCATCTGGCCTTCACCGTCAAGTACCGATACTAGACAAAATTCTCTCGGCTTCATGTAGTTTAAAGTACCTGAAATTTCCCATTTTACCATTGTAAAGAAATCACTGGATACAATATGTGAACATTTATGATTCTCTATAATTTCACTTTCAGGCACTAATTTCGGTACTTCAATTCCGTATTCTATAACATCCAAGGCCCTATTTATATTAAGAAAAGGCGTTGTTTGATTAGGACGATGACGTTTAAAATCATATATTCTATACGATATATCTGAATTTTGCATCGTTTCATAGGCTAACACGCCAGCGCTAATTGAGTGTAATGTACCTGCAGGAATAAAATAGAATTCACCAGCTTGCACAGGAACACGTTTTAATATACTTTCCACTTGTTGTTCTTCTATAGCCTGTGCCATTTCTGCTCGTGATTGTGCCGTCGTACCTAAGACAATCTCAGCCTGTTCAGCTGCTTCAATAATATATAAACATTCAGATTTACCATATTGTCCATTTTCATGTTCATATGCATATGAATCTCCCGGGTGCACATGAATAGATAACGGGGCCGTTGCATCAACTATTTTACATAATAATGGGAATTCTTTACTGGGAAAATCACCAAATAATTCTCGATGCTCTGTCCATACTTGGTCTAATGTTTGACCAGCATATTGTCCATTTAAGATTTTACTTTTACCATTTGAGTGAGCTGAGATACACCAACATTCACCTATTGGTTTGTCTGGTAGGTGATAACCGAATGATTCGAGTTTATCACCACCCCAAATCTTTTCGTGAAATATTGGCTCTAAAAATAGTGGCATCATAGCCCCCCTCTTCAAAATTTATGTCTATTATAAAAGCTAATTTAGCCATTTAAAGTTCAAATTTATTATCGTTACTTAAGTTTATAATAACATAGCTAACTTAACACTAGTGATTGTATCACATTTGACAGTAATTGCGTTATTTACAATATTGCAAGCGCTTTACTTTTTCATGCAAAATACAATATAAATGCAAAATGTAATCATGCTTTTATAAAAAAAGAAGCTGGTATCATGAGTGAATATATGACCAGCTTCTTATTATTTGATTTAACTTGTTAATTATTTCTGTCTATAGCTAGCTAACGCTTCGGTAATCGATTTATCACCTGCAATAATTTGAAATTCTTGATTCATATATTGATTACTTGTCGATACTTCGTTAAGCACGCGCGCAACATCTTCTCTAGGAATAGCATTTTTACCTTCAAAATATAAACCTGCATCAATCTGTCCTGTGCCAGCATCATTGGTCAACACACCAGGATGGACGATTGTATAGTTTAGACCTGATGCTCTTAAGTAATGATCTGCATAATGCTTAGCTATAGTATATGGCTTTAAATCACCCGAAGCATCGAATGCTTGACGACGTGAATCATATGTTGAGACCATTACATAATGATTTATTTTTGCTTCTTTACTAGCAATCATTGTTTTTATTGCACCGTCTAAGTCGACAATAATGGTTTTATCTGCTCCTGTACTACCACCACTACCTACTGAGAAAATGATAGTATCAAATTGTTTAAACGTTTGTATTAACGTATCAATATCATCTTTTTCAACATCAATTTGTATTGCTTGAATTCCTTCATCTTGTAATTTAGAAACTTGTTCTTCTTTTCGAACACCGGCTGTAAAATCTTCATTTTGTGCTTTAAATTGTTTAACTAGTTGACTACCAACGCCACCGTTTGCACCAATTAATAAAATAGCCATAATAACGTCCTCCTTTTGAAATGCTAATTTGTATTTTACCACTTACATTTAACTGGCAAACATTAACTTTCTTGAATGAGTTGACCAAACAATGAGAAAAAGTTATATTAATATATGAACATATATTCATAAATACAGAAAGGATATGACTCATATGCCATCACATCGTTCTGATTTCGATACGCTTACTCGTGTAACCCAAATTTTTAAAGCATTAAGTGATATAAATCGTATTCGAATTATGGAATTACTTCAAGAAGGTGAAGCAAGTGTTGGCCATATTTCACATACGCTAAATATGAGCCAATCTAATGTTTCTCATCAATTAAAATTGTTGAAGCAAACTCATCTTGTTAAGGCCAAGCGAGCTGGTCAATCTATGATTTATTCTCTTGATGACCAACATGTCGCTACGTTGTTAAAACAAGCCATTCATCATGCAAATCATCCAAAAGAAGGTGGATCTTATCATGACTAATCACACACATCAACATCATCATGACCATGTCCACGGTCATGTACACACAAATAACAAAAAAGTATTACTTATTTCGTTTTTAATCATTGGCTCATTTATGTTGATTGAAATTATCGGAGGTTATCTCGCTAATAGCTTAGCTTTGCTCTCAGATGGAATCCATATGTTCAGTGATACCGTCTCACTAGGCATAGCACTTATTGCTTTTATCTATGCAGAAAAAAATGCTACAACATCAAAAACCTTTGGCTATAAACGTTTTGAAGTGTTAGCGGCATTATTTAATGGTGTAACTCTATTTATTATAAGTGCACTCATTATTATAGAAGCAATTAAACGTTTCTTCGCACCACCAGAAGTACAGTCAACTGAAATGTTTGTTATCAGTGTAATGGGATTACTTGTTAATATCATTGTCGCAGCAATTATGTTTAAAAGTGGTGATACGCATCATAATTTAAATATGCGTGGTGCCTTTATTCATGTGCTTGGTGATTTACTGGGCTCATTAGGTGCTATCGTTGCTGCTATCCTAATATGGTTATTTGATTTTACACTGGCTGATCCTATAGCAAGTATTATTGTTTCACTATTAATTTTAAAAAGTGCTTTCGGCATTACCAAATCATCGCTTAATATCTTGATGGAAGGAACACCAACAGATGTTGATTTAGAAGCAATAATTCAAACTATTACACAACATGGTCAAGTTCAAAATGTTCACGATTATCATGTTTGGACGATTTCAAATGATATGAATGCATTGAGCTGCCATGCCGTAGTAAGTGAAGCCCTTACTGTAGAGCAATGTGAATTACTACTCGAACGTATCGAACATGACTTATCACATTTAAATGTTCATCACATGACCATACAGTTAGAAACACCTAAACATAAACATGACACGTCCACATTATGTACAGGACTTCATCATTCACATGCTCACGTACACCAGCATTAAATTGAAAAGCTATCGTATCCTTTCTTTACTAGGAACTACGATAGCTTTATTTTTTAAAGAAATTTATCAAATATTAATTGTTTTGCTGGAACATGCTTTTCACTAAATCCTAAAAGAAATTCTTCATTATCATAAGGTAATTTGATTCTTTCCACCGAGAATTCACTATCAGTAATTGTCAGAATGCCATATACGGCATAAGCACCATTATTAAGACCAACAGAGCCTGGATTAAAGTACAGTTTCTTCTTATCATCAAATAAATGTAACGTATGATTATGTCCAAAAACAATCACATCAGCATCTTTATCTTGGAAAAGCGTTGACATATTTTGTGCACTTGGTTCAACTATAGGACTAAAAGGTTGTCCATCGATTGTAGTATTTAATTTACTATTATCAATTTCATAATGAATAAATAGCATTTTTTTACCACAGATGGTTTGTTCAATAAATCGTGGAAGCTGATTTAATACCTCATGATATTCTTCGTCAAGATGACTTTCAATCCACTGATGATGTTCATAAAATTTATCTTTTAAGTCTTCCGGATAAGGTGTGCCATTAACTATTGACATCACCGCTTCATCATGATTGCCTGCAATCATCTCCATGTCTTCACGTTCAAAGATGCTGTCTAATACTTTGTTTGTCTCGTGACCAATTCCAATATTGTCACCTAAGTTTATAATTTTATCAACATCTTCTCTACGATCAATATCATCCAAAACAGTTTCTAGCGCATCATAATTTCCATGCACATCGGTTATAATTGCAATTTTCATGATGATATCTCCTTTCATTAGTTCATTTATTAGCATATTCTAACACTTAATGTCATAATATGTTAGATATTCATTTAAAATTTTTTCGAATTTTGATATTGTATTTATATTAACGTAAAGGAGTGCTTCATTTTGTTTAAATTTCATAAATTAGCAATCAAAAATACAAAGTCACATTGGTTGTTAACATTTGTTTTTGCAATGATCAATGTGTTAATTCTCTTTGTGCTTTGTCAATTTCTTCCAAAACTATATCTAAGTAAAGTTAGTAATGACATGCAAGAGACTTTGATACAAAAAGGTAATGTTGATCCTCAACAATTACAGGAGCAATTACAGACGATTAATATCATTGTTTTGGTTGTTATAGCGATTATATTCCTTCTTGTTGGATATCAACTACTAGCTGGTTCTATTAATGTCATATCAAAATCTATTAAAAAGCAAAAATTTGGCTTTTCAGATTTACTTGTTTCATTTAAAGGTGGCAAATACATTTCTAGTATTTTACTCGGTATCATCAGTTTAATACTATATATCGCTTTAACTTGGATACATGCATTTCTTTTAAAATATCTCTTCAAAATTGTTGGAGAATTAATTAAACCTTTAGAAATTCAGAGTCAAAATACGTTATTGATTATTCAAATTGTAACATTTGTTTTTGTTTCATTTATTATTTCAATTCTATTGTGGATTGTATTAATACCTATGATAAACAGTACTGTACAATTTACTCAAGACCGTAATAAAACAGCTATTGCCTCATTAGAAGACGGTTTTAAAGGAATTGCGAATGGACAAAAAACGTGGTTTAAATTTTTTGTAGGTGTGTTATTGATTAACTTAATCGCACTCATCATATCACTTATATCATCGTTGGATATCTATTTATTACAAAATATGTCACAAACACTGGCTTATAACATTCATATTGCTATAATCATACTAGTGGCAATTATCACTATTATAATACATTACTTAAATACTTTAGGTGTTGTTCAATACTTTATTCGCAACGGAGAACCAGTCAATGTGTCTCAAAGTAAAAAGGATAAAAAAAGTAGCAAAAAGCACAAATCCGAATCATTAAATTCACAAGATGATAATGATTTAGCTTCTAATAATACAACATCTACAGAAACACGCACGACTAAACCAACTGACGAACAAATACACACATCGATTGATGAACGTCAAAAATAAAATACAGGCTGGGACATAAAGCCCTAAAAAAACAGCAGTAAGATCATTTTCAATTAG
>NZ_KV830901.1:0-83130 GCF_001836955.1 Staphylococcus sp. HMSC063A07 | reverse complement strand
GCCGACCTTCGTCGCTACACCACTTATTGTATTTGTTGTGGTATCAAATATTACGCCTCTAGGCAGACCTGTCACTACGATTGTAACATCTTGGTTGCTGTTATCACTTGCTACTATTTTAATATCATCAATTGGAGTATTTACTTCTTTTTTCTGATTACTAATTGGATTAACAACTGGTTTTATTGTATCTCTGACGACAATAGTTGTATTCGTTACAGTTTGATTACCTGAAGCATCTGTGGATATAATTACTATTTTGGACGTACCAGTTTGCGTAGGTGTACCTGAAATCGTATTGGTCTCGCTGTCAAATGTTATTCCATCAGGCAGTCCACTTACAGTATTTACTACTGATCCAAGGCTATTATCCTTAGCATCAATCTTAATTGAATTGATAGGTGTGTTAATTTCAACTGTTTGTGACTGAATAGCATTTACAACAGGACTAGTTGTATCTTGCACAAAAATTGTGAATTTTGTTTTAGTCACATTATTTTCGTTATCTTTTGACATAACTTCTATTGGATAAGTCCCTAACGTAGTTGGTATGCCGCTAATTGTATTTGTTGTAGAATCAAATGTCACTCCATCTGGCAAACCACTTACTGTATTATTCACAGGTAAGCCACTATCATCTGTTGCATTAATCAAAATGTTAGAGATAGCAGTATTGATTTCAATGGTTTGATTTTCAATTGGTTTTACATCTGGTGCGGTTATGTCACGCGCTGTTATAGCAAAAGACGTTGTTGATACATTTCCTGAAGCATCTGTAGCTGTAACAGTAATTGGATAAACGCCTACTTGTGTTGGTTTACCACTAATTTCTTGTGTATCGCTGTTGTAAGACACTCCATTAGGTAATTGACTGATTGTAATTTTTATAGGATCTCCACTATTATCTGTCGCATTAATTTTTACATTATTAATCGCTGTATTAATTAAGACGACTTGACTATTAATGTCTTCGAGCGAAGGTGGTGTAGTATCTGTCACTGTAATAGTCGTTGGTTGAGAGACGTTTAATCCTTTATCTATGGCTGTAATAGAAATTGTTTCTTTACCTGTTAAATTAAATCCTGATGGTATACTAACAGAAAAGTTACCATTACTATCTACTGTACCTGTTAATATGTGCCCATCACTAAATGCTAAATTAATTTTTGTATTGGCCTCTGCTGTTCCTATTATTGCTTTATCGTCTGTTGTAATGTTGTTCGCAACTGGTTTTTCTGGTGGTACTCTATCTATTAAATCGACATAGGAACTCGCATATGAACCCATCAGACGGTTATTAGCTGAACCATTATCTCTTGAATCTAAATAATCTGTTTCTAGCCAAGATGAAAATGTTAATCTATCACTCAATTCTCTTTGGAGTTGCTCAATTGTCACACCATCTTTTAATTTGTATGAAATCGTATAATTTCGTGATTGACCTAATGTACCATAAAAGACATTATGATCTAAACTCCCACGTGCACTATTAAGATGGCTTGTCGTATTATTATCTTTAATAGAAATTTCATTGATTTTACTGGAATCAATGAAACCATTATCATCAACAAATCCTTGGACATTTCTATCCGAACTAATTGGATTTCCAAAAATATCGGACACATAAATGTTAATAGAACCACGATCTATATATGGCATTAATTCTTTTGGTATCTGTTCTTTCACATACAATACCCAGTTATAATCTGTTTGTAAAAAGTTTTCATCTGGTTTAAATGAATGAATGGATTTTATAGTGTTATCAGTTCTACTTATATCAATTTTGTTAATTAAACGCCCTGTCGTAAATCCTGATGATTGTGTTGACTGCGGCACTTTAGGATTGAGTGTTGGTGTTATTAAAGCATTTTGAATACTTTCGGGCGCAATTGATCCATCATTTAGTGTCCATGTGTGCGTAAAATAAACTGGATTCGTATTAGAATATCCGAGCGAAGTTAAACTTTGATTATTTTTTAATGTGATTATTATAGGAGAATTAGTTACTGAACCTATCAATCCTAAGTTAGCATTGGATGCAGGTGTATACCAATTTTGCCCATTATTATCTGTTATCATATTAGTACCATCAAAACTTATACTTTCAATCTGTGAAAAAAATTTACTTTGAGAAAACGATAAATTTATTTTCCCATTATTAAGATTAGTAGTTGCACTATTCCATTTTGTTAAATTTAGCGTAATAGTGCTGCCATTGGAATTTTTATTTTGTGTAATACCTGCAAATCTTAAACTTGATTCATCAGAAACAGTCGTTGCATTATAACCTAATTCATGCAGCATATAAGAATATTTACTATTTTTCGGAGTTGGATAATCAATAACTTTCGGATCACTAATTGACGTATCTGCAGCATAATTACTTTTTACCATTAACGCACGTCTTTGTTTAACGGTAATTGGTTGAGTAGTAACTACTTTTTCCTCATTTGTCTTATCACCATTACTATTGGTAAATGGTGTCACTCCAGATAGTGTAGTGTTTTGATCTGAATTATTACTATTATTCTTTGATGTTACGGTTGTATCTTGTTGGGATTTTTCTTGTACTAACTTACGACTCTGCTTTAATGTTGTTTGTGCCGAAGTTGATTTTTGAGTAGTAGATTGGATTTGAGCAGCTTGTTGATTCGTAGTTTCCGTTGTGTTTTTAAATTTTGCTGTTAAATTTTCTTTAACACTATTTTGTGGATTTATATTTTCATTGGTGGTTGTTTCATTTTTTGATTTTATAATGTTAGCATTGGATTTTTCATTTTTCGCATCATTAGTTGTATTTTGATGTATTACATTTTCATTAGATTGTATGGATTTAGTTGTGGCATCTGTAGTAATATCATTATCCTGTTGTTCACTTGTAGATGAATCGGCCGTATTTAAAGCTTTCGAGTTATCTACACTTGTTTCGGTTATTGTCGAGATATTTTGTTGTTCTTCAGTAGTTTGACCATGGAGATTATTTTGTTGCTTATTATTGCTTTTTGTCTCTTCGGAACTATCATTCGCCTGTTTATTACTTTGAATTGCTTGCATTTCTTCAGCATATGCTACTTTTGGCACACCGAATATTAGCGTTACTCCAATTAAAATTGAAGCCGTTCCTACTTTGAATTTTCTTATTGAGTGTAGTTGTTGTCTTTTTTCCTCGGGATTAATAACGCTTACACCTTTTTTCATATTAATCTCTCCCTAATATTTAACGATATTTCTACTACCTTAGCACAATTTTTGCAAAAATAATTTCATTTTAAAAGTATTTTCAACCAAAATTAAACATATTGAACAAAATCATTTTAAGTGTTGATTTATTAAGTGAAAAATTGTCATATGCACATTATAGTTTTTATCTATATTATTGTAAAACATACATTATTAAAATTATATATACTGTAATTTAAAAATTTAATTTTTTCAACAAAGGTAGTTGAATATAAAAATTGCAAAGTTAAAATTATGTATATATGACATATTCAATTTACTAGCTGAAGTTTATAATATAGTCTTTTAAAATTTTTGATGTTGAAAATAACTAAAAGTACTTATTTAAGCAACTTCTCATTTAACAATACTGCTCAAATAGCACAAGCAAAGATTGAAATGGCTGATACAAACTACAGAATATTGAAGTTTTGAAATTGAGCTTCTTTTTTCGGTAAATAAATCTATAACTACCACGATTTTTTGCTTGTAAGTAGCTTTTGTTTAAATAATTTAATAAGTATCAAATCTATACTTATATTCAATGCTTTATTATATAAAGACTATAAACTTGTATTATCTTGACAATGTGAATGAAAAGTTTTAAATTGAAATTAAAGTTAAATATATGCACTAGGGGTGTTTTTATAACTGAGAATAGGCGTGGCCTTAAACCCTTTGAACCTGATCTAGTTGATACTAGCGTAGGAAAGTGTGTGGAACCTAATATTAATATGTCTAATGGCCTCTTTTATTTTGAGTCCGTTATTTATGATAGTTTTACGTTGCGCAACTTTCCTAGTGAAGGTTGCGTATTTTTTTCTTTAATATTCTTTATAAGGAGGTTCACAATGGCAAAAACTGTATTAGTAACTGGAGCTAGTCGTGGCCTTGGTTCTGTTATAGCACGCACTCTAGTCGCTAAAGGATTTCAAGTTGTGATTAATTATAATCAAAGTCAAACAGCGGCCGAACAGTTAATGCAAGAGCTAGGAACTCAAACTATTGCATTACAAGCAGATGTTCGTAATCGTGAGCAAGTGAATGCGATGGTAGCTAGTGCAATCGATCATTTTGGACATATCGATGCTGTTGTTAACAATGCATTAGTTAACTTTAAATTCGATCCTGACGCACAAAAATCCTTCAAAGATTTATCTTGGGACGATTATCAAGCACAACTAGATGGAACCTTGAAAGCAAGTTTTAATGTTATTCAAAGTGTACTACCTCAATTTATTGAGCATAAACAAGGTTCTGTAGTAAATATCGGTACAAATTTATATCAAAACCCAGTTGTTCCTTATCATGAATATACAACTGCAAAAGCGAGTATTATCGGTTTTACTAGAAATATTGCTGCTGAACTTGGTCAATATGGTATCACTGCTAATGTCGTCTCAGGGGGCTTACTTAAAACAACAGATGCCAGTGCAGTTACGACACCGGAAGTATTTGATTTAATTGCAAGTACAACACCGTTACATCAAGTTACAAGCCCGCAAGATGTTGCCAACATGGTTGTCTATCTATGTTCAGATGAAGCTAAACAAATTACAGGACAAAATATAACTGTAGATGGTGGCTTAACAATGAATTGATTGTCCATTTGAACGCCATTATTAATTTTAAGAGTTGGACACTTCTAACCCAATAATCGTTATAAATGTAGCTGTATTGGAGTGTATATATATGTATCAACAGCAACAACGTCAAATGCATATTGGCGTCTTAGTTTATGGTTGCGGTCATCATCAAGCAGCTTGGCAAATGCCTGATTCTGCAGTTGAACGGCTTGGTGATGTTTCATACTACCAAGAGTTAGCACAACTTGCTGAACGAGGTTGTTTAGATATTGTCTTTTTCGCAGACAATCAATCCTTTAATGCCAATGACTCAAGTGCAATGCCTGCCTTTTGGTTTGATCCACTCATAAATTTAACAGCCATATCACAAGTAACTCAGTACGTCGGTCTGGTCCCAACTATTTCGAGTACATTTTCGGATCCTTATACTGTTGCCAGACAATTGCTTAGTCTTGACCATATGACAGGTGGACGGGTTGGTTGGAATTTAGTAACATCGATGACTGATATAGAAGCACAAAATCATAGTATGACAGAGTTACCTAATCATGAAGCTCGCTACGCTCGTGCACAAGAATTTGCTGCAGTCATGCAACACTTGTTTACAAACTGGAAAGCAACAGATATTGTTGCCGATAAAGAGCGTGGTGTTCTCATGAATGCGTCTCAAATTAAACCGATAGAATTTAATGGTAACTATTTTCAAGTGAGAGGCCCAATCTCTACACCTCAGAGTCCACAGAGGCGACCGGTTAATATGCAAGCTGGTGCTTCTAAACAAGGCATCGCACTTGCCGCAAGATATGCGGATGCTGTGTATGCAGTATCATGGAATTTAACTCAAGCCAAAAGGTATCGTGAGCGATTAAAGCAGGCATTATCACAAACGGCTGAACCACAACGTCATATTAAAGTATTTCCTGGTTTAGTTACTTATGTAGGACAAACAAAGGAAGAAGCTTTAGCGAAGAAAAAACGTTTAGATGCACAACTTCCTGTGAAAACAGCGTTAAAACAACTTAGTTTTTTCATTCAACAAGATTGTCAGGATTGGAACTTAGATGGTCCGGTTCCAGAGTTACCTCCAATTGAGACTTTTGAGGGTCCAACTGGTCGTTATGAAACAGTACTTGAAATCATTAAAGATAAACAACCTACTGTTCGAGAACTGTTGGGTTATCTCAATGCAGGTGGTGGACATCTTACATTAATCGGTACACCGAAAGAAATTGTAGATGAGATGGAGCTTTGGTTTAATGAAGGCGTAGCAGACGGTTTTAATTTAATGCCACCATCTCTGCCGCATAGTTTGAACGATTTCGTGACTTATATTGTCCCGGAATTACAACAACGAGGCTTATATCGTAAAAGATATCAAAGCCATACTTTAAAGTCACATTTAGACATTAATTATTAATTCATTTATCCATACCTAATATTTTATCCATATAATAGAAAAAGAACGTAAGAAACCCTGATGCAAGAATATATCCTGCATCAGGGTTATTATCATTTAATATTTATATGGATCATCGTTTTTTTCTTGTTGACGACGCTCAGCAGCATCTCGCACAAAATCATCATGCTGATCATCATTTGATAATCGCGTATACATCTGATACATCCTTATCGTTAGTAGAATGTGATTGATGATGGTCATGATTATCAACTTCTACATCTTGCTGTTGATGACGATATTCGTCATTGTGGTTCTCACTATAATTATTGTATCGCTCATTCTCTTCTGGTGGGATATCAGTTGTTGTACCACTGTTATATGCATATTGATTTTTAGGTCTTCTAACAAGCAACATAATCGCAGCAATTAACCATAAAATTCCTGCTACCCAGCTGACATTAAATACGCTTAATACTACAGCAATAATAAGTAGTATTGCAGAAATCGTAGGATGTTTGCTCAACATAATCGCAGCAACTAAAGTTAAGCCTAAGATAACAATTCCGATCATAATCCAGCCAGAAGAATTTGTGGCTACTGAATTAACAGCTTCTATTGTCTGGTCTCTCGAAACATTTGAATCTGGATTTTTTTGTAGTTCGTTAGCCAATTGTTCTTTAAAATCACTATCACTAACCATCATTTGAATTAAAACTAAAAAGATAACGTATAACGTATGTAATATAAATCCAATCCAAGTTAAAACTTTTTCACCTGTTCTTTTAATCATAATAATCCTCCTTTTATTTTGCTTTACCCACGAAATCCTTACTTTACACTTATTTATGACAATAAATATGCTCAATATTTATAATATAACTATATTACATGATAATTTAACTTTATTTTGCTCTTGTTGACGACGCTCTATACCATCTTGAAAATAAAACCCTCATATGATTCATTTTGTATAGAAATACCACCAATTGAATACTTACAATCATATTGTGATGATTGACTTTGACGATTGTTAGCTTCTAAATCTATTAACTGTCAAATATTTTAACTCTGACTATGTTCATTATCGTTTGCGTCTTCCTGAGATGGATTAGACATGTTGTTGTAACTGTAGTCATATTGCGTTTTTGGTTTTCTCGCAAATAACATTATACTTGCGATAAGCCACAAGACAAACGCTACCCAACTCGCGTTCAACAAACATAATGCTGCTGCAATAATAAGTAATATCGCTGATACATTTGTTCTTCTATGAATAAAGATTACTCCAATAATTGCTAAAACTAATATAACGATGTTTATTATAGCTTGAATCGTTACAAGTGTTGAAAGAACATTAACAGACATTACCGCTTCAGACAAGGTTACATTTTCATCTGGTCTTTGTATTTCTTTCATAATCATAAATTTTTTAAAATCATCATTTGTAAAAATTAATGACATAAGTAATAAAATGAAAAAGTATACCGCATGCAAAATAATTCCAGACCATGTTAGAACGGTTTCTACAGTTCGTTTAATCATTATTAACCTCCTAAAAGTTGACTTTACTTTTAAGAATGGTGCTTTACACTCAATATTTGTCAAAGATATGATGTGATAATGAATGGTTATTGCAACCTATCTATCGTTTGCTGTTTCTCCTGTTGCAACGCATATTGCCGTTTTTTAATATCTTTAGGCTTTCTTGAGAGTAGCATTATCGCAGAAATCAGCCATAATAATCCGGAAATCCAGTTCATATTAAATAGTGCTAATAGCGTCGTAAAAAATAAAATGGCGCTTGCAAATTTAGGCTTTTTCGCAATAATAAACACAGCTATAAGCGATAAAATAGTTATGATCATTCCCATAACAAGTAAAGAGTTAGCTATGTGTTCGACACCGTCATTAAACCCATCCCAGTTATTATATAATAATAAGTAAAATGGAAGTAAAAATATTAAAATGCTGCTCAAAAATAATGGTAGTACAGCTTTGATTAGTAATATCATTAGCATATACAATATATGTAGCACTATACCGATACTGGTTAACGTTGTCTCAGCAACTCGATCCATAAAAGTAAATCCTTTCTTAATCTTTTTATTAAAGTATTCCTTTAAATTTTAATCATTTTATAATATATTTTTGATGTTATACGATATATTATGCCATAAATTCCAACAAAAACAACTAAAACTGCAACATAACTTGTGGCAAAGAGGTCCCAACCTTCAATACCTATTCCGGTCATTAGTTGCTTGATTAATCTATACGCAATTAATGTATGAAACGTACCAACAATGAGCGGCACAATAAAAATATAACGCATTTGTTGTTGAATCGTCTGTTGAATACGTTTATCTTCAATACCAAGTTGCTGCATAGTTCTAAAATCTTCGCGATCTTCATAACCTTCGGCAATTTGTTTAAAATACATCATTAAAAATGTACCTATTAATAGTATGATTGATACAACAATACCAATAAAAACTAATCCCCCGTTGACTTGATAGAATATGTTGGTAAACTCATCTTTACGTTGAATCGTTGCATTTTTGTATTTATGTTCTAACTTAGGAATCATTTGATTAAATTGTGATTTATTATCAGTAAGCAAATTAAACTCAATACTAGTGGTTACGTCTTCGGTTGCTGGTGCGTGATAAGATTGTTTATTTTTAGCTAATAAGTTGACTATGCTATTGAATTGTCTTTCATTTTTAACAATAATATTATAACCATCAGCAATTCTATTTATACCGAACCCATTTAATTTTACGTGTTTAACTTGATATGTATGACCTGCAATAGTTAATTTCTTTTTCTTGATTAAAGGCCCCATACCATCAATAGCAATCTCATTATCTTTAAGTGTTATCTGTTGCTTTGTAAATCGATTGAAATCAGATAACTGAGCAATTGTGAAACGTGAAATTCCATTTTTATACACATTTTTTTGCTGATTATATTCTATTGTGGCCTCATTGACTTTCACATCTTGCATACTTGAAACGATTGGTTTAAATTGATCTACCTTTGCCTTTTTCCTCACATCTTGTTCAAAGCGGGTCACAGTATCTTTTATTTTTTCACTTTGATACATATCTCCAAGGAAATCGACACGATATTGATTTTTCATCAAACTATCTATGCGATCTTCTACACCTCGATATGCTGCTACACACATCGATAACGTCGCTAATAAAAAAGTACATAATAAAGTCATGCTCGCTAAACTTACTGCATTAGAGCGCATTCGTACTACTAAGCCTGACAACGTAAAGAAATACTTTTGCTGATAATACAGTCGTTTATATCGTTGCAAGACTTGTAAGATTAATGGCATAAGTGACAAAAATAAGCAATACATTGAAATAATCAAATAAATGATAGCAATGAATATTCGGTTAAAAGAACCTAATAATGTTTTAGGTTCGAGTACACTATAGTAGCTTAATCCTAACGTTAAAAGACCAATCAAGAGCAAAATGAATGTAACAAATTTGGATAATGGCTTTTCTCTCTTATGCTGAGCTTGTATTAATTCGATAGGGCTTTGCATCGTTAATCTTACATTATTAATAATGAACAGTAGTATCATTGTTCCTATTAAAACAACTAACATATACGACATTGCCGTTATATCAAATGGATAGATGATAAGACGTGTAGTCGTCTGTTTCATCAATTTATTCAACAGCATAAATGAAATGGCACCAAAGAGATACCCACCTATAATACTTAGTAGTGCAATGACAAATGTCTGATAGATGGCTTCAATAAACAATAAGACACGAATGTGTTTCTTTTCCATACCTAGAATCATATTTAATGCAAATTCATGTTGACGATGGCGCATGACAAATCGATTGGCATAAAGTACAAATATTACGATGAATATTGACATAAAAGCATTGCCTATATAAATAAAATAAGGTAAGACTGAATGATGACGTCGAACATCGTCATTAAATCCTAATGATAATAATATAAATTCCATACCGAACATTGCGCTAAGTGCTAGCATATATGGAATAATCATATGACGTTGTGCCTTAAACTGTCGAGTCGTCATCATGACCAACATCTTAAACGTCAAATCATTCACCTCTTTCATTTAACATCGCCAAGCTATCAGCAATACGCCGTTGAAAATCTGATTGTGTTTCTTCACCCCGATATATTTCATGATAAACACGGCCATCTTTAATAAAAAGTACTCTATTGGCATATGAGGCATCAATATTAGAATGCGTAACCATCAGTATGGTTTGCTGACGTTGGTTAATCTTTTGAAATAACCTCATAATTTGTTTAGATGTCTTGGAATCCAAAGCGCCAGTGGGTTCATCAGCAAGTAGTAGCTTAGGTTGATTTATTAATGCTCTAGCAATTCCGACACGTTGCTGTTCACCACCTGAACTTTGATAAGAAAATTGATCTAATATATGCTCAATACCTAATTGTTGACTTAACGGCGCAAGCCGAGCATCAATCGTTTTGTGTGAACGATTGGCTAAGACAAGCGGCATAATAATGTTATCTTTATTTGACATAGTTGGCAGCATATTAAAATCTTGAAACACAAAACCTAATGTTTCTCTTCTAAAATGAGCAACTTCTTTATGACGAATATGATTGAGTTGCCGATTATCAATTCTAATACTACCTTCGTTAATTTTATCAAATGTAGCAATCACATTAAGTAACGTCGTTTTTCCAGAACCTGACTCACCCATGATTGCTACAAATTCTCCTTGTTGAACATTAAAGGTCATACCATTTAATGCAGTCGTTTTGTGAAGACCTTTGCCATAAATTTTCTTTACATTTTTAACCTCAAGTAACAACTTGAATCCTCCTAAAATACCTGCATAATTGCTAATTTCATTTACTTTAAATGCATCATTAAACACCTCTGAACTTACAGAAGTGTAGATATGAATTATTCTGTGCTATAGTTCATTCATTTTATCTACCTTAGGAAAATAAATCTTAAATGTCGTACCTTGACCTAGCTTAGAATCTACTTCTACTTGATGATGAATATGATTCGATATATGTTTTACTATAAACAATCCAATACCAGTTGATTGCTCATTTAAACGACCATTATAACCAGAATAACCTTTATCAAAAATTTTCGGTAAATCAGCAGTACTAATACCCACACCATTATCTTTGATAGACAGTACGTTTATATCTTTATCAAAAGTTAACCAAATATCTTTACCACGAGCATATTTTAGTGCATTATTCAAAATTTGCTCTATCATAATGGAAGCCCATTGCACATCTGTCAATACTTCTTCATCTGAGCGATCATAATGTATACGTGTATGTTGATCGATAAATTGTATTGAATATTTCATTATTAATGGCTTAACCAATTCATTGACAGTTACTTTAGTAAAGCTCATGTCAGTTTCATGATTCATTAATTTTAAATAGCTTAAAGCTAAACTAGTGTAATTATCAATTTGAATTATTTCTTGTCGGACACGGTTAACAACATTGTCTTCATTACGTTCGAGTAATAGTTTGGAGGCAGTGATCGGTGTTTTAATTTGATGTACCCAAGTAAGAAAATAGCTTTCGATGTCATTTTGGTATTGCGTTTGCTTGCTTTTTAATTGTTGAACTTCTTGTTCTAACACTTTAAGTTGAGATGTCAATCGTTGTTGCTTTTTAAACTCGCTCAATGCGATAAACCAATAAATAACCATGATAAATAACATAATGCCACTTCCTAAAAAGTAGGCATAGTAGGGCAAATTAAAGACAAAAAAGATTACTAAAAAAACAACTAATGCCATTGCGGTGATGATCAGTTCACGCTTAATTGTGTCAAAGAACATTGTCATTGGCGTTAAACCTTATATCCTATATTCTTTTTTGTTTCAATAAAATCTTCAAGCCCTATAGAATTAAGTTTTTTGCGTAAGCGTGTCATATTTACCGCAAGCGTATTGTCATCAATAAAGTGTTCAGACTCCCAGCATTTTTCAATTAACGCTGTGCGACTGACATATTTACCTTGATTATCAAACAGCATTTTAATAATTTGTAACTCTGTAAATGATAAATGTACCGATTCTTCTTTGTAATAAAGCGTTGCTTCATCAATAATCAACTTACAGTCACGAACTGTCGTTTCATTATGATTCACAGTTAAATCATAAGTTCGACGAAGCAAAGCTTGAATCTTTGTTATGGTCAATGACAGATTAAATGGTTTTTCTATAAAGTCATCTCCACCCATTTGTATCGCCATAATCTGATCCATATTATCCGTGCGTGAGCTAATAAAAATAATTGGTACATTTGACGATTTGCGAATTTCTTGGCACCAGTGAAATCCATTCAATGTAGGTAAATTAATGTCCAACAACACTAAATCTGGTTCATACTTTACGAACCAAGACACAATATCATCAAAGGTATCTACAGCAACCACATCATAATTCCACTTCATCAGTTCACCAGCCAAACTCTCGCGAATCACAACATCATCCTCAACAATCATAATCCTCATAACAACACTCCTTTATAAGCAAGAACTCAACTGGTATTGTAAATTTTTATTTTCTTTCTATTAGAGCCCCGCTATTTTTCTTGATTTTTTGTGCTTTCTTCTGGTTGATTTTCTTCTTTATTGTGAGCAGTTTGTGTTGTTTCTTCATTTTTATAATATCTAGAGGCAAATTCTCCATCTTTTGGTGGTGGTCCTTGTTCGAATTTGGATACAGTTTTATCTTGCTGTTCCTTACGCTTTTTATTACGTCTACGTTCTTCGAAAATACCCATTACAATAAATAATATGATTAAAATGGGTGATAGCATAACAAGAATCATAATGATTAACTCCTCTCCTAGTGAGAAATATATTTTTCTTCATCCCACATTTTACATCTTTTAATCAAAAATAACACGCATGTCATCCCCTTTTCTAACAATGATCCCCCTATACAATTTACATTTTCTTAACGATAAACCCACATAAACTCAACGTTAATTTCATACACTGAATTTGTAGTACACCTTTACATATAAATTAGGAGGATAATCAAAGCATGCGAGTATTCAATAAAATAGGAAAAGCTACATTAGCTACAACAATAGCAGCTGCCGCACTCTTAAGTACGAGTCAACTATCCGAAGCATCTGGAAGTGGTGAAGGTCCAGCCAATCCCCAAAATGATATGATGGCGATGGGTAACACGAAAAACCCTAAAAACGTCATCTTTATGGTCGGCGATGGTATGGGCCCCGCTTATAACACAGCTTACCGTTACTATGCAGATAACCCAAAAACAAAAGAGTTAGATCAAACTGCCTTTGATAAATACCTTAAAGGGACTAACCGTACAAATCCCGATGATCCAAAAGAAAATGTTACAGACTCTGCCGCTGGTGGTACAGCTTTCGCTACTGGACATAAAACTTACAATGGCGCCATTTCAGTTGACACGAACAAAAAACCACTTAAATCTGTACTAGAACAAGCTAAAGAAAATGGCAAATCTACAGGCTTAGTGACAACAGCTGAAGTTACAGATGCGACACCAGCCGTTTATGCTGCACACATTGACAGTCGAGATAAAAAAGACGAGATTGCGCAACAATTTTATAATGATAAAATTAATGGCCAACACAAAGTAGATGTCATCTTAGGCGGTGGTTCTAAATACTTTGGTAAAAACAATGGTAATTTAACTAAAAAATTCCAAAATGATGGCTATGATTATGTCACAAATAAAACAGACTTAGCACATTCTCAAAGCAATCAAGTATTAGGCTTATTTGCTGAAAAAGATATGCCCCTACAAATAGATGCACCTCAACAAAATCCATTATTAGTTGATATGGAAAATAGTGCATTATCTAAACTTGAAAAAAATAATAAAGGGTTCTTCTTAATGGTTGAAGGTGCCTCTATTGATAAATCTGGTCACCCTAACGATATTACTGGTGTGATGTCTGAAATGAGCGGATTTGATAAAGCATTCCAAAATGCAATCAACTATGCCAACACACATAAAGATACATTAGTTGTAGCTACAGCAGATCATTCAACTGGTGGTTTATCTATTGCAAAAGGTAAAGACTATGTGTGGAATCCGGAAGCAATACGTAAGATGAAACATTCTGGTAGCTATATGACAAAGCAGATTGCTGATGGCAAAGATCCTGAAACCGTCATTAAAGAAGGCTATGGCATCAACTTCCCAGATAATCAATTAGATAAAGTCAAAGAAGCAGCAAAAGAACTTAAAGAAGTTAAATCAAAAGTGAAAAATGAAAAAGATCCAAAACTTGCTGCAGCAACGACGAAGTTACAAGATGCAATTCAAAAACCAATTAACGATGAATCACATACTGGTTGGACAACTTACGGTCATACTGGAGAAGATGTGAATACTTATGCTTACGGCCCAGGTGAGGACAAATTCTTAGGTAATAAAGATAACACAGATAGTGCGAAAAATATTTTCGCCTTCTTAGCTAATAATGCTAATTAATGAGAGTAAGACAGTATTCATTATGAATTCGGTTCTATAATAAATAAGGCAATTTCTATTAACTTTCAATAGAAATTGCCTTATTCAACTTGTCAAAGACATTTATATCGCAACCTGATTTTAATATTTATATATCAAATATCGTTCTATTTAAAAATTTTAAACACTCACATTTAGCAATGTGCTTAATAAATACTTTTAAAAGGTGCAGGAAGTGCTTTTCTTAATCCAAAATAAAATTCTATATTTTCACAAATCCTTCTTGAAGCTTCTCCATCACCATATGGATTGCTTGCTTTACTCATTTTAATGTATTCATCTTTGTTTTCTAACAAATTTTTCGTTTCCTTTAAAACAGAATCAAAAGTAGTACCAATCACTTTTAATGTTCCTGCACTCACACCTTCAGGACGCTCAGTTGTATCTCTTAATACTAATACCGGTTTACCTAAAGATGGTGCTTCTTCTTGCACACCACCTGAATCCGTAAGAATTAAATATGCTTTATTAGCAAAATTATGGAAGTCAATGACATCAAGTGGTTCAATTAACTCAATTCTTGCGTTATTTTTTAAATATTGATGAGCAATTTCTCTTACTTTAGGATTTTTATGCATTGGATAAATAACAACGATATCTTCATATTCATTAACAAGCTTTTGAATTGCTTTAAAAATATTATGCATCGGAGTGCCAATATTTTCTCTTCTATGTGCCGTTAATAAAATTATCTTTTTATCACTATGTCTTTCGATAATTTCTGACTGATAATTATCTTTAATTGTAGTCTTCATAGCATCAATTGCAGTGTTACCTGTTACTACGATACTTTCTTCTGTTTTATTCTCTTTTTTCAAATTCTCTGCTGCTTTGTCAGTAGGCGCAAAATTTAAATCTGCCATATTTCCAACCATAACCCGATTCATTTCTTCAGGAAATGGCGAATACTTATTCCATGTACGTAAACCAGCTTCAACATGACCTATAGGTATTTGATTATAAAAAGCTGTTAATCCACCTACAAATGTAGACGTCGTATCTCCATGCACGAGCACCATATCTGGTTCTTCTTCTTTGATGACTGCATCAAGTTTAGTAGTAATTCTAGAAGTAAGCTCAGCTAATGTCTGATTCGATTTCATAATGTTTAAATCGTGATCAGGTATGACATCAAATATGTTTAAAACACTATCTAACATTTCTCTATGTTGCGCAGTAATGACGACTACCGGTTTTAAGTTTTTACTTTTTTGTAATTCTTTAACTAATGGCGCCATTTTTATCGCTTCAGGACGAGTACCAAAAATAGTCATTATTTTTTTCATTTACATCCACCTTATTAGTTGAATTATTAAATTACAATTCGCTTAATTATTTAGCTCTATATCTCTTGCTTTATATAGATTACCATAGTTAAAGTAAGATAAATCATTAAAGTTTGATTTAACAACATTTTTAGTATCAAATATGATTTTGTTTTTCATAAGTTTGAAATCATCATCGCTAAGTTCTTTAAATTCTGAATGGTCACTAAGAATAAGTACAAGTGATGCGTCTTCAGTAGCTTTGTTAATATCTCTTTCAACAAAGTCCAATTCCACATGTGGATCATAAGCCGTAACTTCAAAATTTTCCTCTTGTAATAAATGATAAATATCTAGTGCTGGGGATTCTCTTATGTCATCAACGTCACCTTTATATGTTAACCCAAACACGGCAATTTTAGCGTGATTAATACCAGATAATATTCTTTTGACATGCTCAACAACATAATGAGGCATTGAACGATTTACTTTTCTTCCAGTTTGAATTAATGGTGAGTGTTCAGGGTCTTTTGCAATAATAAAGTATGGATCTACCGCTAAACAATGTCCACCCACACCTGGTCCCGGTGAATGAATATTGACCCGAGGATGTTTATTTGCCATTTCAATTACATCTAATACATTAATATCTAAATGATTACTAATCTTTGTAATTTCATTAGCCAAAGCAATGTTTAAGTCTCTGTAAGTATTTTCCATTAATTTACTCATTTCAGCTGTACGTGCATTTGTTTCAATCAATTCTCCTTTAACAAAGGTACTATATACACGTTTACCCGCTTCAACACAATTCGGCGTTACCCCACCAATAATCCGATTGTTGTAAATTAATTCTTCTAATATCTTCCCTGGTAACACACGCTCTGGACAATGTACCAAGTATATATCTTCACCAACAGTAAACCCTTTATCTTCTATTAAAGGTTTAACATGGTCGTCCATTGTACGTGGTGCAATTGTTGATTCTACTATAATCGTGTCACCTTTTTTAAGATACGGTAAGACACTATTTACTGCATTTAACACGATTGATATATCACATGATTCATATTCATCATCATTGTTTGGGGTTGGCACTGATATGATAAAAGCATCTGCTTCCGCTGGTTTTGTAGAAACTTTTAAAGTCCCTTTTTCAAGTACTTCCTCAAATACTTCTTGTAAACCTGGTTCTTCAATGTTTACTTTACCTTTTTGTAAACTATCAATTGTTTTGTCATTGATATCTACACCTAATACATCTACATCGTGTTTAGCAAACATAATTGATGTTGGCAATCCAATATATCCTAATCCTACAACTGTTAATTTCATTTTAATACCCTCCATTAAACACAGATTTTATATATGTTTCACACGTAAAATTTACAAAGTATTAATCTTTATTCATGATATCTTTGATAATATTTTCAAACTCTTGTTGATTAATATTTATTTTCTCTTCACTTAAATATAAATCTTTGCCATACACCAAATTGCCATAAAGTTTGGTAATAAATTTCACTTTATTTAATAAGGGATAAATCGTTTTTGGAACTGGTAATAAAATCGTGCTTTTATTTTCGTTTTTACGAATCTCTTTTATGACATTTGTTGTATTAAATTCAAATTCATCTTTAGGATGATAGATACCTGCTTTTTTATGCGTAATAATTTCGTTGACATATTGTTCTAAATGTTTGATATATAGTGCACTTCTATAGTTATGAATGTTAGGAATTATTGGTAATAGTTTTGCCACTTTTTTTAGTTTGGTGAAATTACCTGGTGAATCTTCCCCATAAATCATCGGTGGTCTGATAATTACAACTTTAAAGCTAGAACTAGAGATATTAAGCAGTTTCTCTTCTGCTTTAGCTTTTGATTTACCATAATCTGTTATAGGTTTTATCTTCATTGGATCAGTAATTTCAATATTTTTACCGATTACTCCATCTTCTCCAAATACAGCCATTGTACTCATGAATATAAACTGGTTAACTCCATCTTTTTTAGCTTTATTTGCTAATTTATTTGGTAAATGCATATTTATTCTAAAATAATCTTCAAGTTGTGCACTGGGATCATTATTATGAACTAATGCAGCAGTATGAATAATGACATCATAGTCTGTAAAACTTTGATTTTCCCATAGTGAATTTCTTACACTTAACCTACTTACTTTATTTCCTGATTTTTCTAAACTATTCGCTAAATGACTGCCAACATATCCACCAGTTCCTGTAATTAAAATGTTTTTACTCATTAGTGAGAAACACCTTCTGATGAGATTGTATTAATGACTGTTTTATAAATAATATACATGTCTAATAAAAATGATTGGTTTTCTAAATAGTATTTGTCAAACATTACTTTTTGATCGTCAGTATTATTATCTCTACCCATTACTTGCGCTAACCCAGTAACACCCGGTCGTATTGTATGAACATTTACTTTTGTTCTTTTTTCAATAAGTTCATATTGATTATAAAGTGCTGGTCTAGGACCTACAATGGACATATCACCTTTTAACACGTTTAGTAATTGAGGTAACTCATCAATTGATGTTTTTCTAATAAATTTACCAGTTTTAGTAATAAAATCTGCTGGATCCATTAAATCTGTTGCTACATTAGGAGTATCCATTTTCATCGATCTAAATTTATAGATATTAAAAAGCTCATTATTTAGTGTTGGTCTTTTTTGCTTAAAAATAGCTGGGCCTGGTGACTCTAATTTAATTAGTAACGCTATAATAAGTAAAAAAGGCCCTGCTACAATTAAACCATATATTGAGCAAAATAAGTCGAAAGCTCTTTTCACATTAATTTCCTCCATTCAATAAGTTATAATATTTTGTTGTATTATGTTCTCTTGTATATTTATCTTTAAACAATTGATACGCGTTGACCCCTAATTCTTTTAATTCCTCTCTTGAATGCCTTGTTACAAAGTTATATATATCTTGTGCTGCTCCGTTATCTATTTGAATACCTGCATTGTAAGCTTCAACTTGCTTAACAATGTCTGATTGTTTATCCATAATTAAAATTAAAGGCTTCTTATTTGCCAAGTATCCATAGTTTTTACTTGGCACACCTAAGCCAACACCTTCTTTAACTAATGAAGCAAAGCACGCATCGGCAATTTTTAATACGTCTGTATAATCAGTGCCAGTTAAAAATTTATAAATTTTGACATTTGAGATATGATTGAATTCAATTGAATTTTTAACTTTTTGATATTTCTTACCATGACCACATAAAATTGTTAGTGTTTTATTATCTTCCTTATTTAATTTAAGAAAATCAATAATAGTATCCATATCTTGAAGTTGTCCCATATTTCCACTGTAAAGCAAAATTTTGTCATATTGATTTCTTAAATCACGGAATTCTATATTATGAACTTTATCGTCTTCTGATTCTGTATACCAATTAGGAATGACATGTATCCGATCAGGCTTACTTGAAATCTTATTTTGTAATAAATAATTTTTCATTTCAGTTCCTAAAACAATAACGTTTTCCGCATTGCTATACACATGTTTATTGATATATTTCATTAATCTATCAATTAAACTACCCGGTCTAGTAGTTCCGGTTTTCAAAGCATTATCAGGTGCAATATCATACACTACAAATGAATACTGCTTTTTAAATACGCGATGCAAAATATCCGGGATTAACGGTAATATTGGAGGATTGGAATACACTAATATATGATTATATTTCAACATCTTGGGCATTTTAAAAATAAACATTAGAAATAGTGAAAAGAAATTACATATTCGTCCAAATTTGGACTTATTATTAAATTTTGAGTATCTTAATCTTTTTATATTAATGCCTTTGTAATTCTCATTCTTTTCAACTTGCTTCTCATTGCTATATTCATACGGCCATCCACATATAACATCTACATACATACCTTTTTTTACTAAATCCTCAGCCATTTGCGTTGGTAAAGTAGCAGAAGAAACGTATTCAGGATAAAAATACTGACATAATATTAATAATTTTTTCTTTTTCATTTAATCACCTGAAATTTTAATATTTATTTATATTTTATCTTAAATTTAGATAACCAAAACATTAATGACATTGGGATAAATAAATAAAATGCTTCTTGAATATTTGTTGCAGTATCGCCTCTAACTGACCCCATAATTAATTGAATAGATATAATAGTTATTAAAATTAAATTTATACTATGACATCCATCTTTAGTAGCTCTCAAACTCAAACTATATTGATCTGCTAAACCACAAAATACTCCAAAGATTACACTTGCTAAAATAATACCGAAAACGCCTAAGTATAAATAAGATTCTCCTACAAAGCCAGGCGGAATTGACATTCCTTTATCAAAGGGTAAATTCAATTGCTTTACTATTTCTTCTGAAAGGGCACCTGGTTTGTTAGGCCAAATACTTCTTGGTATAAAAATAAATAAAGGTTTGAACAACGTTAATATACTAATATGAACATGATAATTCGTTAATATTGAAGCTAAGGAATATGAATAAGTTACATCTGTACCTAACGCTAAATAGTCTAAATATTTATTATAATCACCAAATAAAATATCTTTAAAATTCACAAATCCTTTTTTAATACCTAACGTTCTTATACTCATCATTAACGGTAATATGATTAAAATGATTCCTAACGCAATCGTTGATAATTTAACTAGACTAGGCGTTTTACCTCTTTTGTATATGTAAAGAACGACAATCGCGATAGTTGGATAAATTAGAATGCGTCGACCAAAAATAAATATTGCTACTAAAGCGACACTAATAAGTACCAATATCAAACTCTTTATTCTATCGTTCATATTCTTAGAATTAAAGAGATATAAATAGGATAAATATAAATATCCCATCAATACTGATCCTTGTAACATTTTTACAATAGAACTACTTTCAAGTGTTGATGTGGAACCACTTGTAATTATATTTAGCCCTGTTAACATTATCACTATTATTGTCGCCACGATATAAATAGGATAGATATTATTAATGTTTTCTTTTTTCATTATTAAAACATTTCTAACTTTAAATTTAATATTCATGAAATGAACAATAATATTACTAATTACAAACACAATTAAAGCTAGTAAATATAGTTTATTGGTATAGCTATAACCCCCTGCATCTAAATAAACCTGATAATTAAAAGGCTTATCAACTATGACAGGAAGTAAGAAACTAATACTAAAAACAGCTAAAAAGAGCAAACTTATAAATCTAAAATTCGACCTTAATAGAAATACTGCATAAACAGCGGATATGATTACAAATAAAAAAATAGTCACACAAGTCACCCTTTATTTGGAATTATCTTCATAACTTTATGGTAAATGGCGAAATGCTTATACATTGCAGAAATGATTAAAGCAATCGCATACCCATATACGTTGAAAAATTGCACTAAAATTGCACTAAATAAAACAATGATGATTAAAGTCATTACGTTGATCATTAAGTTATTCCTAAATTGACTGTTAGCTACTAATTTAATTTGTAATACTGCAGTACTGGACATCAATATCACCCCTAAATTAGCTAAGAAGATTAAGGCTTGAACTTTACTTATATATTCATTGTAAAATACATAAATGAAAACCCATGAAACGATAGAAATGACAATTGACATCATAATTGAAACAACCATAATGATTTTAAATACCTTTTTCACATTCTCTATTGTATCTTGTCCTTTACTATCAACCTCATAGCTTAATAACACTGTGACAATAGGATTAATCAATAAATTAGATATTTTTCCTATAGTAGTTGCAACAAAGAATAAAGGAACATATATAGTCCCTAAGAATAAATTCAGCAATATTCTATCAGAATAATTTATTAAATTTAATACTGAATTAGCACCTATAAGTTCTATATAATTTTTAAAATCTTCATTATTTAAGAATTTAAGTCTAAAATTTTCAAACTTTCTTCGATAATCAATAATCATTAATATAGTCATAATGAATTCACTTGCAAAAAGTACGATAAATATGGAAACATGCATAAAATACATGCTCACACCGCCTATGAGCATAACAAAACTTACAGCTATACTTATATATAGTAGCGACTTAAATCGAAAATCTAATCGATAATAGACAAATAAGTAGCTTCTTATTAATAGAAATGCTGCCCATAAACCAGAAAAAATAGTATCCATCAAAGAAAATACGTTAACAAATGAATAGATCATCGTAATTATCATTACAATGAATGACCCTATTATTACCAAACATAAATACTCTGATTCAATTAAGTTAAAATTGGTTTTGTTTATTAGTCTTATATTATTAAGTGTATTCCCTAAGATAGGCGATATAATATTTACCAATGTTAATAGTAAAATAAATGCTCCAAATTCTTGTGGTGTATGTATTTTTGCGTAAATAGGCAAAAGGACAAGCTGTAATAGAATCATAAGTATTACATTGGACAAAATACTGAATATAAAATCTTTTGATTTATTCATAACTTCACCAGAACTTTTATATATTTAAATATAATTCTTTCAATTTTTCACTTTCATTTTGCCAGCTTAGTATCTTAGAAGCTTTAATCGCATTTTGTCGTAATTCATGATATAGTTTGTCATCAGTGGCTAATTTATTAACAGCTTCGGCTATTTTTTCAGGTGTCACATCATCAATAACAATTCCAAAATTATATTTATCATTAAGATAGTAATGCTCTTTAACTGGTGACAAAATAACCGGCAATCCTGCATGAATGCATTCAAATATTTTGTTAGAAACTGTATATTCATAGTTTATAGATACTGGCTTAGTCAATACGACACCGATGTCACTTTCAGTTAACTTTTTAACCAAGTCTTTCATTTCTACTGGCTTATCTAGTCTTACATTGGCTGCTTCTGAATTAATGAGTTTCTTAATTTCATCTTCTTGTGGTCCAAATCCTCTAATCACATAATTAACTTTCGTATTATCCTGAATTGCAGCAGCTTTCACAAATTCTTCATATCCACGATTAGAAACAATTTGCCCTTGATAAATAACTTCTTTAATATCATTATTATTATCACTTGATTTTATCGTTTCATCTAAAATAGGAGCATTTGTAATAACGTGAGGTGTCTTTTTATAGCCTTTTTTCAAATAATATGATTTTGCTGCATGACTCACTGTAACAAAAGCATCAACTCTTTTAGCTACAATATGTTTTTCAATGATTTCTACAATTTTAGAAATCATCGCATATTTATTTATAAAAGCATTTTTAGCATATATTTCATGAGCATCAAAAATAATATTGGCATTTTTATACCCGCTTAAATAAACCATTAGAAGAACATCAAAATCATTGGCATGTATAACATCAGGTTGATATTTTTTAATTTGTTTTATTACATTCTTAGTAAAATTAATTCGCTTCAAGAGTTTACTAAAGATTGAAGTGATTTCACTTTTTTCTCCAAATAACTTATATTGAAAATCTAGTTTATCAAGCCGCTCTTTTGTTACATTTTTATTATTCATGCCAATCATTAAATGCGTATTAGTTATACCTTTAATCGTCTCCATTTGCTTCAAAATTCTAGGATCTTGAACAATATTGCTAGACACTATATTTAAAATTTTCATTTATCTCTTCCTATTCTCTTGAAACTTTTAAGTTAGTTAGTGAAAAGTTTTTTGATTTAAGTTCATTAGGACTCATTAACCACCATTTGCTTTCAAGCAATTTATTAATTGTCTCATCGTCAAACCTTTTTTTGATCGTTTTAGCAGGCACACCACCTACGATTTCATATGGTTCAACATTTCTAGTAACAATTGCACCAGCTGCTATCACGGCTCCGTTCCCTATTTGTATACCATCAAGAACAATGACATTAGCACCTATCCAAACATCATGTCCAACAATTGTCTTGTTGGGGCTGTCATCAAATTTAAAATAGGCCTCTTTAATACCAAAAGGATTATTATTAGAATAAAAGATAGGTGAACTACTAAAAAATTCTAATGGATGCTTTCCTAAACCCATTTTTACATCTGATGAAATTGAGCAATAGTTTCCTATCTCAACATGATTAAAATCACTTCCAAAACCAATGTAACTATATTTTCCAATTGTTGAATTTCTGATTTTACAAAATCTGTCTACATAGTTATTACCTTTAAAAGTAGAATTAGTAACATATGCTAATCTGTTAATTTTTACATTTTTTTCTTTTGACGAAGATGACTTTAATAAACCCATTAATTTATTTATCATAACTTCCTCCAAGTATTACGGTTAATGATATCTTTGTAACTTTGTATAATTTTAACGACTTTTGTTGACACGTTTGTATCTTTGTAATCAATCGCATCAATCATAGGTTCGTTGTTTTCTTCCATTGCTTTTGCAAGCTCTACGGATTGTACTAAGTTATTAAATGCAATGCCTCCAACTATCACGGTACCTTTGTCTAAAACTTCTGGTCTCTCTGTTGATGTTCGAATAAGCACACCTGGGAATTTTAAAATTGATGATTCTTCAGATAGTGTGCCACTATCAGATAGTACGACAAAAGCATTTTTTTGTAGTGCATTGTAATCAAAAAATCCAAATGGCTTAAGTTGTCTTACTAATGGATGAAATTTGAATTCTCTTTCTTCAATCTTTTTCCAGCTTCTTGGATGTGTTGAATAAATAACTGGTATTTGGTAATTTTCTGCAATATCATTAATCGCATTCATAAGTGATAAAAAGTTTGCTTCATTATCAATATTTTCTTCTCGATGTGCAGATACTAATATATAATTTTGAGGTTCTAATTCTAATTTTGTTAAAATATCACTTTCCTCAATTTTATATAAGTATTCTTCTAATACTTCTTTCATTGGAGATCCTGTAACAAAAATGTTTTGCTTTGGAAAACCTTCATCTAATAAGTAGCGTCGGCTATGTTCTGTATAAGGTAAATTAACATCACTGACATGATCGACAATTTTACGGTTAATTTCTTCAGGTACATTTTGATCGAAACATCTATTCCCCGCTTCCATATGGAATACTGGAATTTTTAATCTTTTGGCTGATACCGCTGCTAAACAGCTGTTTGTATCGCCTAAAATAAGTAATGCATCTGGGCGTTCTTTTGCTAACACTTCATATGATTTAGCTAAAATGTTTCCCATCGTTTCACCTAAATGATTACCTACCGCTTCAAGATAATAGTCTGGCTCTCTTAACTCTAAATCTTCAAAGAATACTTGATTTAGTGTGTAATCATAATTTTGCCCTGTATGGACTAGTACTTGGTTAAAGTACTTATCACATGCTTTAATTGTTGCAGATAATCGAATAATTTCTGGTCTTGTACCAACAATTGTCATTAATTTTAATTTTTTCATTCAACTAGACCTCCAAAAAGTATGTGTCTGGATTATTTGGATCAAAAATTTCGTTTACCCACATGATAGTCACCATATCTGTATCGCCTAAGTTCTCGATATTATGTGTGTAACCAACTGGAATATCAACCACTTCCAACTTATCTCCTGAAACGTAATATTCAATAACATCATCGTCGTCAACTTTTCTAAAACGAATCACTCCTTGTCCCGAAACTACTAAAAATTTTTCATTTTTAGTATGGTGCCAATGATTGCCTTTTACTATTCCAGGTTTAGAAATGTTAACTGAAACTTGGCCTCTATCTTTTGTTTTAAAAACTTCTGTAAAAGAGCCTCTGTGGTCTACATTCATTTTTAAAGGATAACTAAAGTCTTCTTTAGGTAAATAACTTAAAAATGTGCTATACAATGCTCTTTCAAACGGATCTTCGGTATTAGGAAGTGCTTTATCGTTTGGAATTTCTTTATACTGAAATAAAAGTTCAGCAATCTTACCTAATTTAACCTCATAGACATTGGCAACTTTAGGCTCGCCATTTTCTATATTTGGCTTACCATTAATCGCGTTTTCAAATTCTTTGACAACATCATCAATGTAGTTAAGCTTAAGTATTACATTTTTATCATTCACTTGAATCTCTTCATCTCTAGCGATTTTGTAACAAAATGTTGCAATAACAGAATTGTAGTTTGGCTTACACCACTTACCAAATAAGTTAGGCAAACGATAAATTAACACATTATTACCATTATCTTTGGAAAATTGTTCAAGTACTGCTTCACCTTGGCGTTTACTGTTTCCATATGGATTATCATTTTCCGCTTGAACAGACGAAGATAAAATAATATCTGGCTTCTTCGGATTATCTTTTAGGATGTCTAATACTTCTTTCAGAAAATCAACATTGCCTTCTTTAAATTCAACTTCATTTTGTGGTCTGTTGATACCTGCTAAATGAACAACTGAATCAGCTTCTAACAAATATTTTTTTACATCTTCTGCGTCAGTCTGTCTATTAATTTCAAGAATGTCATTATCTGTAGTTGCTTTCAAATCTGCTTTTAAGTTCTTTCCTACAAAACCATTCGAGCCAGTTATAACGATTTTCAATGTAAACCCACCTAACCTTGTTTATAGTTACTTAATTCAGTTCTTACATATTCTAAAGATAATAATTTTTCCTTAATTTCTTCTACTGTTAATATATTCGTATTATCAGAATTATACTCGTATGCCTCTGTAATCTCTTTATTACCATCTTCATAATAGTTACTATAATTTAAGTCCCTAGAATCTGCTGGGATACGGAAGTAATCTCCCATATCTTCACATTGTGCATATTCTTCTCTAGTTAAAAGTGTCTCAGCTTTCTTTTCACCATGTCTTGTGCCAATAATTTTTATTTCATTATCCGCTTCAAACAATTGTAATAGCGCTTCAGCTAAGTCGCCGACTGTTGAGCTTGGTGCTTTTTGAACCATAATGTCACCCGTTTTGGCATATTTAAATGCATGTACTACGAGTTCAACTGCCTCTTCTAAACTCATTAAAAATCGTGTCATGTTAGGATCTGTTATTGTTAAAGGCTCACCTGTTTTTATTTTTTCAATAAATAATGGAATAACTGACCCTCTTGATGCCATAACATTACCGTATCTCGTACCACAAATTAATGATTGCTCACCATCAACATTTCTAGATTTGGAAACAAAGACTTTTTCCATCATTGCTTTTGAAATACCCATCGCATTAATCGGATAAGCAGCTTTATCTGTTGATAAACAAATGACTTTTTTCACTTTATTACGAATTGCATTTTGAAGTACATTTTCTGTTCCAATAATATTCGTTTTTACAGCTTCCATAGGGAAAAACTCACAAGATGGAACTTGTTTCAATGCAGCGGCATGAAACACATAATCAACATCTCTCATTGCAGTTTCAACACTATGCGAATCTCTTACGTCTCCAATATAGAACTTTAATTTGGCATTGTTGTATTTTTTTCTCATGTCATCTTGCTTTTTCTCATCTCTGGAGAAAACTCTTATTTCTTTAATATCAGTATCAAGAAATCTTTCCATAACTGCATTTCCAAATGACCCTGTTCCTCCAGTTATTAGTAGCACTTTATCTTTAAACATATTAAGTCTCCTAATCATTAGCAATTTTGATTATTTTTTCTTTCTTAAAATCTTTCACTAAATCATTGATGATTGCTTCTACTTCGTCTTTAGAAAAGTTTCTTACTTTGCCTCTATAAATCTTTTCATAAACTTGCTCAGGATGTATTTCATTTTCATTCAGTAATTCTTCGTACATCTTTTCACCTGGACGAATACCAGTAAATTTAATTTGAATATCATCTTCGGATTTTCCACTTAATCTAATTAAATTTTTTGCTAAATCAACAATCTTAACAGGTTCGCCCATATCTAAAACAAATATTTCTCCACCTTGTGCTAAGACACCAGCTTGTAACACAAGTCTTGAAGCCTCTGGAATCGTCATGAAATATCTCGTCATATCAGGATGTGTTACTGTAACTGGACCACCAGCTTCAATTTGTTTTTTAAATAATGGGATTACTGAACCACGTGAACCTAATACATTACCAAAACGAACAGCTACGAAATCGGTTTTACTATTTTCTTCATTTAAACTTTGAACAACCATTTCAGCTAAACGTTTTGACGCGCCCATCACATTTGGTGGATTTACAGCTTTATCTGTAGAAATCATGACGAATTTTCTGACCCCTACAGTTTTAGCAGCTATCGCGACATTTCGTGTACCTAAAACGTTATTTCTAAATGCTTCAATTGGATTGTATTCCATTAAAGGTACGTGTTTATGCGCAGCAGCGTGATATACGGCATATGGCTTATACCGATTCATCACATCTTGAATGCGTTCTGGATTTTGTACATCGGCTATAATTGGAATAATTCTAATTTTATCTTTGTAAATTGCATTTAATTCTTGATGAATAAGATAAATACTATTTTCGCCGTGCCCTAATAACAGAATACAATCAGGTTCAAACTTACAAACTTGTCTACATATCTCAGAGCCAATCGAACCACCAGCACCGGTAACCATTATCGTTTTATGCGTTAGTTCTTTTGAAATCATAGCCATATCCAATTCAACTGGTTCACGCCCAAGTAAATCTTCTACCTCTACACGTTTTAATTGATTAACTTCTAGTTCACCAACTAATACTTGTTCAATGCTAGGCATTTTAAACAATTCTATGCCAGTGCTATTACAAATATCGTTAATTTCTTTTAGGCGATTAGGCTTGAGTGTTGGAATAGCAATAATAATACGCTTAATGCGGAATTTATTTACTAAATTAGGGATATCATCAATTGTCCCTTGTACTTTTACACCGTCTGCTATGGTGAGTTTTCTTTTTTGAGGATCATCATCCACTGCCAATACCGGTTCTAGCCCCATTTCAGGACTTCTTAACATTTGGCGAATAAGTAAAGAACCACCTCGTCCAGCCCCGACAATAAGGGTTGGTTTTTTCTTTTGATGTTTGCCAACGACAAATTTTCGTGTCACTCTCCATGAAATACGGGAACCTCCGATTAATATTAACACCATCATCCATGTAATAAGATATAATCTAAAGAACGGTGGGTGCCCCGTAAATACTGGAACTAATATGACTGTAGCTAAAATAGAACAAGTCACTGACTCTACTATGATTAATAATTCATTTACACTGGCATACTCCCATGCACGATGGTATAAGTTAAAAATATAAGCAAATACATGATGCGCGATTAATAGCAATATTGAAGTCAAAATTAGAATTTTATTGGCGTATCCTTTGAAAAAAGGCTCCAAAATGTTATAACAAATAAAAACTGAAAATGCTACAATCAACGAGTCTATTATAATTAAAGCAAAAAGCCTTACTCGAGCATTTAATTTGTTCACATGTTTTCATCTCCTCATCCATCATGCGTATAAATTAAAATAAACCAAACAATTTTTTATGCTTATATTCTTGAAGTGGTTGTTTTTTTACTATATTTTCATTTTTGATGACAGATTTTGCATTATTCATAAAATTTTTTATGTTTTCTTCATATTTTTGTAAATTTTTATTGCTAAACAAACTATTCATGATAAAAGGTCTTTGGGTGACATGGTGTGCATCTGAAGCTATGAAATGGGATAAATTATTTTCAATCATTTGAATGGACAATTTTTGCACTTTTTTTCCAAGTTTTCCCATTAACGAGGCTGAAGTAAGCTGGCTGAACGCACCCGAATTTATAAGTTCATATAAAACATCTAAGTCTTGGGTGATGACCTTATTCCTCTCTGGATGGGCAATGATGGGGATATAACCATTCGACTGTAAATCAAAGAAAAGACGTTTTGTATAGTGTGGAACACTATTTGACGGCAACTCTATTAATAAATAGTTAGAGTTATTTAATCCAATGGCATCTCCTTTTTGTAATAAGGACAGTATTTGATCTGTTATTCTTATTTCTTGTCCTGGATAAAGCTTGATACCTAAATCTTTGACTTCATCCATATCTAAGAGTTGTTCTAAACTTTCTTTAACCTGACTATAACTGTTATCATATTGGGGACTTAAGTGATGTGGTGTCGCAACAATCTCTGTAACCCCTTCATTCTTCGCTTGAGTTAATAAAGTAATGGCATCTTCTTTAGTTTTAGGACCATCGTCCACATTAATCAAAATATGATTATGTATATCAATCATTTATTCATCATCTCCGTAATAATAATAACTAGATGATTTTTCTTTAGGTGTTTTATTTAACACTGCTCCTATTACACGTCCTCCTACTTTTTCAATTAATTCTTTTGCTTTCTTCACTTCATTTTTATTATTATTCTGTACATCAATGATCATGACGCATTCAGGTACGTATCTTAAATAAACCTGCGCATCTGTAACTGAAATGACTGGTGGTGTATCAATTAAAATGAAGTCATATATTTCATTTAAATCACGTAATATGTTCTCAAATGCGGCAGAACCAATTAATTCAGATGGATTAGGTGGTGTGGGACCTGCTGTCATTAAGTCAAGATTCTTTACTCTCGTCTTGATAATCGATTTATCAAAGTTAGACTTTCCTATGATTAAATTTGATAATCCATCATAATTCGTCGTTTCAAAATGATAATGTTGCGTGGGCTTTCTCATATCTCCATCTATGATTAATGTTTTATATCCTGCTTGTGCATATGTGATTGCAATATTCGCTGAAATAATACTTTTACCTGCAGCTGGCTTTTCAGAAGTAACAATGATACTTTGAACTTCTTCTACACCTGAAAACATGATATTAGAGCGTATACCTCTAACTTTTTCACTCACGATTGATTTAGAATTATCTTCAGTAAACAATGGCGTATTTAAATTTTTTCGTTTCTCATTCTTTTTAGTCATACTTTCGTCTCCTATTTCAATTTATGGATTGAACCTAGAACTGGAATGTCCAACTCTCTAATAACATCTTCTTCTGTTTTAATTCTTCTATCAAATAATTCTTTAAAAATGATAATTACAATAGTGAGTACTAAGCCTAATACAAGTCCTATTGCTAAGTTTTGCGACAAATTAGGTGAAACTTTGGATGCAGTTCCATCTGCTTTCGATAATATCGAAACGTTATCTATATCCATGATTTTCGGCATATCTTTACTAAATACACTTACAATTTCATTTGCTATGCGTTCTGCGTCTGCCTTGCTATGATTTTCAACACTTACATTTAAAATTTGTGAGTCAGCTTGTTTTGTGACTGTAAGCATGTTGCCAATTTCACTTGCAGAGAGATTTTTATCTTTTTTCGCTACGTCTTCTAATATACGTGGACTCTTAAGAATTTCAGAATACGTATTAACAAGTTGAATATTACTTTGAACTTCTTGAGCCCTGTATTGTTCATTGCTTTCTTTTTGGTTTACTAACACTTGTGTATTTGCCTCATATTTAGGCTTCATTAAAAATATAGTTATTAATAAGCTTATAACTACAAAAACCACAGGTATTAAAATAAATAATTTCCAATTCTTTTTTAGTGCAGTTATAAACATCGATAAATCAAGCGTTTTTTCCATTTTGACCTCCAGCAGTAATTTGAATTTTTGTATTTATTTGTGAAATTATCTAGTATGTTTAGAATTACTCTTTATATCTAAGTATTATAAACTTTTTTAAGAAATATACAATTACATTTAATCCTACAATAACTTTTATAAATTAAATTTAATTTTTTGTAAACATCATGTAAATTTTCACTATAAAGTTGCGATTTACACTGCCCATCCTATAAAACAAAAGCCAGGATATTTTCTAGATGTGAAAATATCCTGGCTTGTTGTTTTTAATATTCAATATTTGGCATTTTATTTACTTTCTCTTGATATTTTTTGAAAGCTACAAAACCAACTGCACCTAATATAATTGTAATGAATAGACCTTTCATTCTTGTCACTCCTTTTGGTAAATCAAAATTCAAACTCTTCACGTGTCGTGTGAAAGCTTCATATACCTATTATACACATTTATCTTCTATTTTTAAAAATAAGAATTCTATTTTATGCATCACTTATCAATAATATCAATCATACATACGCCATTAGTATGATTTTAAAACAAAGTGCTTGCGCTATATGCAATTAGAAGTATAATAATTATATCTAAATCACAATTTAAAGGAGCTCAACTCATGTCTAAATTACTCTATATTACTGCACATCCATTAGATGAACTGGCATCTAACTCTATGGCAGCTGGTAAAGCCTTTTTAAACGCTTATAAAGAACAACATGCTCAAGATGAAATCGTGCATATCGATTTATTCAATACTTACATTCCACTCATTGACAAAGATGTCTTAACAGGATGGGGTAAAGCAGCAAACGGTGAAACACTTAACGGTGATGAAAAAGAAAAAATTGAACGTTTAGCTGAAATTCTTGATGAATTTTTAAGCGCTGATAAATATGTATTCGTGTCACCAATGTGGAATTTATCATTCCCTCCTGTATTAAAAGCTTATATTGACGCTATTACTGTTGCCGGTAAAACATTCAAATACACAGCAGAAGGCCCACAAGGTTTATTAACAGATAAAAAAGTACTACATATCCAATCTCGTGGTGGATATTATAGTGAAGGCCCCGCAGCTGAAATGGAATCTGGTGACCGTTACTTGAAAACAATTATGACTTTCTTAGGAGTGCCATCATATGAGAATGTCATTATTGAAGGTCACAATGCAGAACCAGAAAAAACAGAAGAAATCAAAGCAGCTAGTCTAGCAAAAGCTACAGAAGTTGCTAAAAACTTCTAATAAATTTTATTTAAAAAGCACGTCCGACCATTTAATCTGAGTCAGACGTGCTTTTCTTATGTTCTATTTCATCTATTGCGCGATCAATAGCGTCTGCAAAAACATACATACGCTTTGTAAAATCTTGATGCTTATCCTTAGCGATATGATTAAAATTATCATTGACGAAAAAAGATTTGCGCAATGCAGTGGTGAGCTCCAATTGTACTCCTGCATGCTTTAAATCCTTGTTGACAAAGTTACCGGTCAGTTCGCCACCAAGATATGTTGGCGCAGGTTTAACAACAAAATGTGACTTAATCAATTGCTTTTGAATGGCTAATTTTAAAGGTGTGTCCAATCCCCCAATATAGACAATCGGGTGATTCCCTTTTGCGCCATGTATCGCAACGGCATATTCTTGCTTTTGGAGCATCTTTAATAGTTGAGGATCATTATAATGCGCCGACGTTACATGTAAACGTTCTGCATGATGACGCAAAGCTATAAATGAATAGAAATTATAATGGTTCTTTCGTGCAACAAGTCGCGATAATTCCGTTGTTCCTTTTTCAATATTACCCCCGTGCGGTGCAATAATGATTGCATCGCTCTTTGTATGTATGACTTCTTTCTTCCAATCTCGCCCTTCTTTAGTATGAGCAAATAATTGAGTCATTGATTTAAAGTAATCTGGACGTCTCACATCTGGGACAGGAACTTTATCTGGTGCTAATTGTGCTAGTTCACCACGATTAAATACTCCGTGATGTAACTCTGCTGTTGTCCTATGATAAAAAATTGCTAAACATACGCATATAATGGTAATGAGTATCATAACAAACAGAAATATTTTTTTATTATTTGTGCGTTGTTTGGCTTTTTGTGGTGACATATTTTATCTCCAATATCAATTTATAGCTTTTATATTAGCTTATTCACAAGAAAAAACAAATCTTTCCTGTTATATTTAATGAAAACGTTAGAGCTTTTCACATATACTTTAACATGATTTTACGTTAGCTCAATGGTTGGATGACAAGCGATGTTTCTCGTGAAACGTGACGCACTAAATACTTTGTGCGTCTAAAAATTCATCATCAATAATGCTTTTAGTCATTTGCTGTAAGTGTGGGATGTCCCATTGACTTTGTATATTTTGGCGTAAGGCATGTTTCTCAGCCAACGCCGGTGTATAATCGTGTAAATTATATAATACAAAATGTTTGCGCGTACGTTTATCCATAGGCTTACTTTGTTCATAATGGTTAACCATGCTGCGCCATTTTACGTTGTTCACGGTAACACCTTTAGAAGTTTTTTCTAAATTAAAATTCAACCGTCCTAATAATTGGTTCCATTCCGTTGAAGTATATTGCCCGTTTAAGAAATTACCAAGTGAATATGCCACTAACGTTTGATGCTGATTTTTTCCTTTTACCCATTTAACCGGTTGAATAACATGTGGATGCATTCCTAAAACAACGTCAACACCTTCATCTGCAAATAACTGCGCATACTTTTGTTGCTTCTCATTCGGCATTGTATGATTCTCATTGCCCCAATGTGCTGAAACAATTACCGCATCACTATGTTCCTTTGCTTTGCGCACATCTTTTTTTATCGTTGCTTCATCAAAGGTTTTTACTGTATAAGGATATTGAGATATTTGGCCATTTGTACCATATGTATAGCAAAGTAAGCTTACAGTAATACCATTTCTCGTAATTGTATGTACCGCTTCGCTTTCTTTTTGAGACTTGAAAACACCAGAAAACAACACGTCATGGCGATAGGGTTTCCAAGCATTTATATGATTGGTTACTCCTGAATCACCTTGATCCAGTGAATGGTTGTTTGCACCATTTATGATGTTAAACCCACTATCTACAATGGCTTTAGTTACATCACTCGGTGTATTAAATTGTTTAAATCCTGAGTACGGCTTATCATCTCCACCAATCGGTGATTCTTGATTCACATACGCGAAGTCTGCTTGTTGAATATTTGATTTCACATGCTTGTACATAGGTTTAAAATCATATTTATTCGAACCTACTTTAGCATCGTTATAAACAACTGGATGTATTAAATTATCACCAACAGCTACGACAGATGCTGAGGCATTAACCTTTGTGGTTAAAGTTAAATAACTCATTATCAACATTAAAACTAAGGCAATCACACATACAATACGATACTTCTGCATACGCATACCTCCTAACATGCATTTTTAGCGGCCCAAAATCCAATTTATCTACTTTTTAATTCTATAATATATTCTAATTACATTCAATTTTAATAATGGTAATAAAACACCACTATTATATAATACAAATAATGATAAATTGCAAAGTCATGTTTATGATATGATTACTATTTTTAATTTTGATGAATTAATTTAGTCGTATATTTCAGTAGCACGCACTAAGGAATGTAATGCCTTAGTAGGTTTTCGTAGCATGACATCTTTGCATCATGATGACAATAAACTTAAAACTATATATATGACCAATGCAATATAAGCGAAATATAAAAAAATACCCTCCTATTTTACTATGGAAGGTATTTTAATGGATTAATCATTAACAAACCATGCTAAGGCACGCGCAATACTTTTATCCCAATAAGTGTAATCATGGGCGCCTGGACTAGGTTCAAAACGATAAGGAATCTGTTTATCTGCTAGATAGTCAATAAATGTTAAGTTATCTTGGTACAGAAAATCTTCGGTTCCGCACTGAATAAATAATTCTGGAAGTGTTTCTTCTCGTGCCACTGCTGCATCAACCAAATGATATGTATCTAAATTTGTGCCTTTAACATTAGTATGTTCACCTGTAATTGCTTGCGGATGATAGTCTGTCCATTCTAAATCAATCAAGGTTTGTGCTTGAAAGACGGCAGACATTGGTGCTGCTTTGGAAAATAAATGACTTTGTGTTAGTGCAAATTTCATCGTTCCATAACCACCCATAGAATGACCAGCAATAAAGTTATCCTCACGACGCGTTGATAGAGGAAAAATTTGATGCACATAATGATACACTTCTAAAATATAGTCATAATAACGATGGCCATACGCCATATTGGCATAAGCACTATGATCAGCATTAGGCATAATAATGGCCAATTGATGTGATTCTGCATAGCGTTCAATGCTTGTAAATCTCATATATGATGTGGCATCACTTGATAATCCATGTAGCAGCATAACCGTTTTAAGTGGTTTAGCAATTCCATCACTTTTAAAAAAACTCGTATCTTCTGGTAGAATAACTGTTAAATTTTGATTCATGCCAATCGTTGGCGATTGATAATTTAATGTAATATAAGCCATCTTGATGTTCATTCCTCTCATTATCAATAGATTATTCTAATCATATCATTTTACACTTTAGCACGCTATTTGGTCTCTTTTAAAATCAAACAATGCTCAGACATTCATATCAATTAAAATCTGTATACAGCTCAAAAAATAAGGCCCTATCGTATAGTCTAATAAACTTTATTAAACCAAAATAATGAGGGGCCTTATATATTACAATCATAATCTTGCTCATATTGCTATACATGATTTTCCAATAATTTTCCGTGTTATAGCATTATAATCATATCAGAAAGAACCACTTTGCTAATCTATCTCTTCTCTATATAAAGGCTGACTCATACATCTTGGACCTCCGCGACCACGCACGAGTTCACTACCTCTAATTTCAATCACTTTAATCCCTTTTTCACGTAATAATTGGTTAGATACATAATTGCGATTATATGTAATAACCACTCCTGGACGAATGCATAATGTGTTAGAACCATCATTCCATTGCTCTCGAGCACCATCGATAATATCTCCATTACCTGTAGGAATAAATTCAATTTCTTCGATACCAAGTGCCTGCTCTAATGTCGCTTTTAAATCGCTTGACCGTGTAATTTGAATATCATCACCTTGTGTATTTTGCTCAATAGTAAAGATATTCATATTTTGTTCTTTCTTGAAAATAGCTGCATGCATCGTAAATTTATCATAATCAATCATCGTAAAGACAGTATCCAAGTGCATAAAGGTACGACTATTAGGAATTTCTATCGCTAATACTTTTGTGAATGTTGCATCTGCATTAAATAAGACTTGCCGTGCTAAACGTTCAATCGCTTGGGCAGACGTGCGTTCGGAAATTCCAATAGCTAATACTTCTTTAGATAATACGAGTTCATCCCCACCTTCAATATTAAATGGTGTCTGTCGATCCAACCATACTGGAATATCTTCATCTTTAAAACGAGGATGATACTTTAATATATATGACATAAAAATAGACTCTCGACGGCGTGCACCAAAATACATGTGGTTTACTGTCATCCCATGTCCAATAGAAGCTTGTGGATCACGTGTAAAGTATAAATTTGGCATTGGGTCTAAATAAAATGGGTATAAATCATCAATATATTCCACTAAATGAATTGATTTTAATTTAATTTCTTCTTTGCGAACACCAGACATGATTTTTTCAATCAATTCCTCATTAGTCAATGTAGCAAAGTAGGCTTTAATTTCTTGTTCATGTCCGAGAATCGTTTCTGGACATTCTGTCAACACCTCTTCAATAAATTGTGCACGTACGTTCGGCTCTACAATTGCTTCGGCTGCTAATTGCTCCAAATATAGTACTTCTACACCTTCATCCCGCAATGTTTGTGCAAAATGATCATGCTCTTCTTGAGCCACTTTTAAATATGGAATATCATCAAACAATAGACCACTTAAATGATCCGGTATTAAATTTTCTAATTCTTTCCCCGGTCGTTTTAGCAATACAGTTTTTAATGTTCCAATTTCACTATTCACTTGAATAGGACCATGTGACATAAATTCATTTCCCCTTTGTTCAATCAATCATGATATGCATAAAGTCTTTCTACGAATTACCTATACCCTATTAATCCACTTCTATGTCCTACGATTATTTATATTTTTGAAAATTGTAGTTTTCTATTTAAATTTACGAACATATATTCTATAATGAGTTCGAGGTGATAACTATGATTCCTAAACAATATCGACATGAAACCGATTATCGAAAAATACCAAGAGAATACTTAGACAGTAATATTCCACAAGGTCGTGGTATCGTCAAATGGGCACCGTTCGTTATATGTACTAATTTATAACAAATGCTTACCTTATAGTCCTTTTTACGTATTAGTCATATATAATACGTAAAATCTTTTTATAATAAAATCGTGAAAGAATTTTGATATTCTCTCACGATTTAATGACTCAACTTAACAGCATCCATCATTTTTATGCTGATTTTTTTCTTTATTTTCTTCTATTTTCTCTTTTTTTTCCTCAATTTCTACAGAACAACAAGCTTGTTTTTTTGGTTTTAATTTAGAAATTGCTTTTTTAAATGCATTCTTTTCCATTGTAACACCTCCTTTAATTATTATTTAACATCCACATGATGTATCGCAACATTCACTTTTATTAATTATTTCTTCGTTTTCATCTATAAATTCAAAAACATCTTTATATGGTTCTTGCTTTAATATATTAAAGGTTTTTTCACATACAAAGGTTCTTTCTCCTCGTTCAAAAATATGGTCATCATCATCTTCAATATGTTTAAATGGACCTTTGTATACAACAGATTGTCCTTTATCAATACATGGACCTTCTTTACCTTTGTGAGCTATAATCGTCATACTTCTAAAATCAATACCTTCAATAGTAGTCCATGTCTTTTCGCGTTTATCAATTTCTACACCATAAAATCCTACTTTTTCAAAAGCCTCTACAAATGATTTTTCTTCAATGGCTCCTGAATAACAACCACTCCATAAGTTTTCGTCTTGTCTCAACTTTTCAGGTACTTCTACATTAGAAACGATATCTGAGATTACTGCTTTACCACCATCTTTTAAAACACGATAAATTTCTCTGAATAGTGCTTCTTTTTCATCTGTTGAAACTAGGTTTAGAACACAATTTGATATAACCACATCTATACTATTATCCTTTATCATAGTCATTTCATTTTCTAAGTAATTAATATATTGTTTAATAGATTGATAAGTATCTAAGTTGTTAGCAGGATGTTCTTGTACATATTTATCGAGTTCTTCTAAATCTAATTTTAAGTTTTGAATTTTTCCTTTATGAAAAATAACATTATCATAACCAATTCTTTCAATCATTTGATTCTGATATTTTTTAGCTAGATTTAACATATCATCGTTCATGTCTATGCCAATAACTTTGCCTGTTTCACCAACAATTTGAGAAACTATATAAGGAACTTTGCCACCACCAGAACCTAAATCTAATACTGTATCTCCTTCTTTGATCTTACCTAAAGGATCTCCACAACCATAATCTTTCTCTATGATTTCATCTGGTATAATCTTTAAGTACTTTGTATCATATTCTACTGGGCAACATAAATTTTCTTCATGTTTTTTAGCAGCATTTCCATATCTATTGATTACTGAAGTTTCTTGATTCATTAATTTATCCTCCTTAAACTTAAACAATCGTATTAACTATTAAACCTGTAGCAATAGCTACAACTAAAATTGCGATTACGAATGAGACTACAAATTTTTTCTTGAATAATTTCGTTAATAATACAACTTCTGGAATACTTGCACCAGCACCACCTATTATCAACGCAACTACTGTTCCTAAAGACATCCCTTTTGATACTAATGCCTCAGCTATAGGTAACATTGTTTCAGGTCTAATATACATTGGAATGCCTATAACAGATCCAATGAATACGGATATAACGCCATCCCCACTTGCGTATTTTGTAATAAATGTTTCGGGTACAAATCCATATATGAATGCTCCAATAAATACACCAATAAATAGGTAAGGAAGCATTGGATATAAAAATGCCCACGCATCATTTAATGCTTGTTTAAAACGAGATCCTTCTTTATTGGCAAAAAATCCATCTCCTTTAACATTTACGCCTTTATAACTTTCAGCCAAATTCATTTTTGAAAACACAAGACCTGTAAAGATACTAAATATTGCTAGTACAATAAAATAAACTATTGCAACTTTCCAGCCCAATAAAACCCATAGCATAAACACCATTAATGGATTCATTAATGGTGAAGCAATTAAGAAACTCATCGCTGGACCAAAAGGTACTTTAGAATTTAATAGACCTGCAAGTATTGGAATAGTTGAACAAGAACAAAAGGGAGTAATCGCACCAAATATCATCCCAAAAAAATAATTGATTCCTTGGTTAGGCTTACTTAACATGCTTTTGATTTTATCTTCCGAAACTACTTGTTGGATTAGACTTACAATAAAACTTACGATTATGAACAGTATTAATAATTCAAAAAATAGCATTAGAAATGTTTTTATAAATTCTATAATCGAATCTATCACTAGTATAACGCCTCCAAATTTATTAAATCAATATTTCTTGATATATTAATCAAAAAAAATTGATTAACGATATTTTAAAAAAGATACTTACAGTATCTTACAACAAGTATCTTCATTTAATACTACCTGTATTTGTTGTTCATTAATTTTATAATAATTCCATGTGCCATGTTTTTCTGCAATGAGGATATTTGCATCTACTAATTTTTTTAAATGATAAGAAAGTTTAGATTGTTTTAATTCTAGCAATTCTTCCAAATCACATACACACAAAGACTTTGTATTGCTTTGACGTATAGAATGCAGGATTTTAAGTCTAATTTTATCTGCAAGTGCTTCAAACATCTTTTCATAAAAATTTAATTGTTCTTCTTCATCTACATCTGGATTAACCTTGATTACTTCCATTTAATCACTTCCATTCTGTTATCAGGTAGTTATTATTTAAGTTCTTGAACTGCTTGTTTAAAGTTATGTGCTGTTATTTCACCGTACGTTTCAATATTATCTTTGAAGAAAGAACTTTTCATATATGCTACAGCTTCATTTAAACACATATCTTTTGAAGTCATAACTAACTTTAAATAACCAATAAAATAATATACAGATAAAGTACCTGCATGATTTACCACCAAGTTTTTCCCTCCAACGCTCCAAATAATACATCAACTTTTTTTGATGTATCAAGCTTAACACTTTTTTATAATAATTTCAAATCCAAATGAGAAAAATCCTTGCCAAAATCGAACGTATGTTCTATTATACTGTTGAGGTGCTTTTATGTTACTCAATTCTAACATTCCAGATGAATATAAATATGAAACGGACTATAGAAAAATCCCAAGAGAATATTTGAATCCCAAAATCCCTCAAGGTCGTGGAAACATCAAATGGAGAGCTTTTGCCACTTTGCCTGAACAATACGAAATATTAAATGAAGTGATGCAAAGTCAAAACAAAATTGCAAATCCCTTATTATCTGATGATGCTTTGAACCAATTAGATTATATAGTTAATCAAAAACTTCAATCCAATGAATCTTGTACAATTGAATATTGGAGTAACGGTTATATAAAAACTTATACTGGATTCATTTTGAAATTCAATGTATTAGAAAAATCCTTTTCATTTTTCAATACTTCCAATAATAAATACTATACTTTATATAGAGAATATATTAACAACATATTTTAAAGTAACCATACAAATAGTAATTAACTAAAATAAGAAGGGGATATTCATAGTATTTTTATGTTCCACTTTTTATTTTTTAAATAATAGCGTATATTGAATTTTTACAGGTTTTCATACATTTTATTATATAAAACGTTAACTTCATTCTTTAATGCTTTATTCTCTTTTTCTAATTTTTTAATTTTTCTTTTCAAGGATTCAATAATTGCATTTTTCCCATCATTTTTGGCTTGAATTACATTTGATTGAGTGTTGTGTTTACGCAATTCTTCAATTTTATTTCGGATTTCTTTATAATTATACAAAGTAGCTTTTGAAACATTTGCATATTTAGAAACAACATTAAAGTTAATCTCTATATTTTCTTTTAAGAGCCTTTCTATTGCAGAATTTACTTTTATTTCTGTATTAGCTTTTTTTCTTTTATGTATTTCTTTCATTTGTTTTTTTCTATCATAATCCCCCATAAGTCCTCCTATGTTTTCATCCTATTATTTCTACCAAAAATAACATTTCCATCTTTTATATTTTTTAATATGTCTTCATATTTTTCTAATAAATTGACATGCTTTTCTACCATATCATCTCTATTAAAATTTTTAGCTACCTCTATAGAATTAATGGTAGATTTAACAAGCAATTCATACTTTTCTACATCTAAATTTGAAAATCCTATTGCTAAATCTTTGCATGGTTTACCTGAATTACAAGTTAAACATGGTGGTGCTTCCATATATGGGCAGTTACCTTTTAACCTTGCATGGCACGTACCATATGGATTGTCCATAGCATTTAATTTATGCTCTTGCCATAAAGAGTTCAACGCATTCTCAGAAAGTTCACTACTATGTTTAATATTTTTTACTTTACCATCAATATCAAAGGTGAATGCTCCTTGATCTATAACTGATTCAAATGCTTTTCTTTTAGTATCATCAAGAAGTTTCGCATATCTAAGTGTCATTTCAGGAGAAGCATGAGCTAATAGTTCTTGAATAGTTAGAATATCAACTCCACCATTAAGCAACTTAACAGCATATGTATGCCTAAACTGATGTGTTTTAAAGTGAAAAATTTCTCCCTTTTCATCAACAATATTTTTAGTTTTAGCTAAATAATTTAAATGAGAACGAACTAAATGTTGAGTATATGGCATTCCTTTTCTCTTACCTTTATATATAACGAATATATAATTATTAGGATTGTTGTCCTTAGTACTTTGTCTTTTAGAACTTGCAATTAAAACTGCTAATATATCGGCTAATTGCTCATCAATAGGTATTCTATGGCCTTTTACAAAAGTTTTTGCTATATCAGTGACTATAGAATATTTACCATTAATTTTAGTAAGGCAGTTATCTTTTAAAGTTAATACATCTGATATACGTAAACCCGTTTTAAATGCTATCCAAATGATAGGTATGATTTCTTCAGGTAAGGAATTTATATTTTCAAATAATTGATCTAATACAAAATCAGGAATATAATCAATTTGATTTTTTTCGATTTTTTCATGTTTAGGCAAATCTTGTGGCAAAAACAGAAATCTTATATCTTCTATAGGTGCTATGCTATATTTTTCCATAATTATATCATTCAAAAACCTTCTAACTAATTTGAGTTCTTCCCGCACAAAATTTTTTACACTTCGTACGTTTTTACTTTTTGCATATTTAAAAATAGAATCTATATACACTTCCATATGGTTTCTTTCTAAATTATTCAAGTCATTCCAATTAGGTTCTTGATTATGTATACTGTTAAAAAATCTACTTAAAACCCTGACGTACACTCTACCTGTCGCAAAATTTAGATTTCCTGTTATTAATCGTTGTTTCAAATATCGTTTCACGGAATTTCTTATATTAAATGAGCCTATACTTTTGAAATTTAAATAGTTCCCAGTAAGTGTTTTATTATAAGTCAAACCATACATTTCTAAATTTCTTATATCCCATATGTCTTTATCCCACTCTTCTCTGTCGTCAACCATTTTTGAAAACTGCCTATAAAACTTTTTTAAGCTTGCAGCTAAAGGCGCTTTTACTTTGTAATTTCCAAAAACAACACTTTTCGACCTTTTCCAAGTTGGCGCATTTCGATTTTCCAACCATTTAATCCATTCTTTTTCTAAACTACTAAATTCGTAGTCAAGCAAGGAATTTAAATCAGGGAATATTTCATTACAAAAAGAAGCAATTTTATTAATATGTACTGCACCACTATTGAATAAAGAGTTTAAAGACCAATACTCAGTAACAATAAATTTAAGACAAATATATTTAAATTCTAGATTTAAGTTTTTGTTTTTGAAATTAAAAAATACATTTTTCCTTTTACCACTATATCTTTTTAAATCATCATGAAATTGGTTGAAAATCTTAAAATTAGAAACATGCCATACATCATTTTTATAAAAATAGTCACTATAAATATCCATGTAAGTGATATTCCCCTCAGAATTTATACTTTTACTTTTTAAAAAGCAAAGTTCCTTTTTAAATTTACTTTGAAAAAATTCATTTGTATTTTGAACGCTATTATTCATGTCAATCTCCCTATTCAAATATTTGGAACGAATCTTTCACTTTCTCCCAATTCTCACGTATAAGCTGATCATCATTGTGTATATACAAATTCATAGTCGTTTGTATATTACTGTGACCAAGCCGTTCTTGAACCTGTTTTATATTTTTACTTTTATTGTAAAAAATAGTAGCATGAGTATGTCTTAATAGATGAGGATGAACATTTATTCCAGTTTTCTTTCTTAAACGTTTAAATATCGAATTTACGTCATTATAATCTAAGGGATCTCCAACATGCTTACCTCTAATTTTAATAAACAAAAATTCAGAACTAGTTGAAACTTCATCCAATACTTCATACAGATAATCATCATATAAATCAATCAAAGATTGTGAAATATATATTTTACGTTCTCCACTTTTTAATCTAGCTCCATTTTTATTCTTTCTAGTTTTCAAAATGATTTGATGTCCGTTAGTCAAATCATATTTGATATCATCTATGTAAAGTGACAACAATTCCCCAATACGCAATCCCGTTTCATATAATAATTGAATCATAAATTTATCTCTGAGGTTTTTTGATGCATTTATTAACTCTTTTATTTCACTGGTACTCAATATTTTCATTTTTTCTCTTGGCTCTTTGACTTTCAATGTGTTTGTTAATAATAAATTATTAGTATTTACATGATCTAAAAAGCTTTTATAAGAAGATTTACGATTACTTTCTTTTAAAATTGATTTAGCAATATCTACATTAAATTTTTTAGTCCTAAATAAGTAATCGTAAAAATTAGTAACTACAGTAATAGTTAAGTTTATAGTTCTAGCACTTTTACTATTTAGTAGTCTATCTTTATATATAACTTTTTTATATCTCTGAGGTGACTTTAACCACATTACAAAATCTACTAAGTCATCAAAAGTTGCATCATTATGATTTTTGTCTATTAACTCAAGGTACATAAAATATCTCTTTAAACAATAAGCATATGTCTTTAAAGTATTCTCACTTTTATCAACACTCTCTAAATACTTTAAATAATAGATAACATCTTCAACTGGATTTAAATTACTATCAATTATCATAAAGTTCTTTCCACTGTTAGAATTCACATTTACTATTTTCATAATATAATCCCTTTCTTAAATTTAATTTAAGAATACACTAGTTTAACAATTTTTCATATTATACATATAATACGTACTAAAATTAGTTTAGTTAACAAATTTTCTAATGAATATCTCACAATTTTTTATACATATTATACAAAGTAAACTCTAAAATTATTAATACATATAACCGTTTGCGACAATGCCAGAGCAATATCAACAGCTGCGTGACTATATCGAAGAACAAAATAAAATTGACATGCCCAGCTTATCTGAAGACCAATTAACACTCATCAATCGCAATTTAACAACGAAATTCGTCCACCAGCAACTCGCTATTATTAGTTATTGGCGCAGTGGTTATATCCATTCAATCTCTGGCTATATTAAACATCTTGACACGCAACAGCAATATATTGTTATAAGTAATGAGCGTGGCAATGAAACAATGAACTTGGATTTTAATGTCTTATGTAATGTGGAATAACCTCAAATGTCTAGACGAAAAAATAGCTATGAAGACGTCTTTTATCACTGTCTTCATAGACTACTTATATTATTTACTTGTTGTAAATCTCGCATCGCTCATATCTACTTCAACTACTTTGCCATGTTTAACAAAGCATGTAACTCCTAAACCCTTTTTTGTTGATTTATAGACGAACAGGCTTATATCTTTTCTATTTGTATCATCTTTAACTTTTTTCAAGTTGTTACCATAAGCTTTAACTAACTTGTCATATGTTAAGTTACCTTTAACGACAAATTGAACTTTACTCGCTTTACGACCATTCGCTGTAACACCAGTGAACTTTTAATTATACTTTTCTACTACTTTCTTACTGTGAGTTGGGAGCAGGACAGAGTTCATAGCTAATCTTAGTATGTCTCCTACATATTAGACTTTAGCCTTATATGAAAATTAAGTCGAAATCATTTTTTTAATAGTGTAAAATGATAAAGCATACATTATTTGCATCATAAAACTCAATACATAGATATAAGGTGAAGTTTAATACATAATCATTTAGACGATGGAGGCATTATTTTTGAAAAAAGTATTAGCAGCTATAACTATTTTATTACTCGTTGTTGCTTTAGGCTTTTCTGTGTTTTTTGCAGCTACGACAACGCATCATTCAACTTCCGACCAGAAAGACAAGGTTGAATCTACTAAGAAAAAGAATGATACACACAAAGACAACAGCCCTGAAGACGATGCACAATTAGACACACCGCAGTCGGCAAACAATGCTACTACAGCACCTGCCAACAATGGACAAAATGTTCAGCAACAGGCACCCCAATATCATTATCAACAACAGCAACCTGTAAAATCTCAACAGTCTGCTGAGCAACAAAAATCAAATGAAACACCTAAGAAAAATAACAATGCGAATTCAAACCACGGCAACAACGCTAAGTCACAGCAGCACAGTGGCCAAGGTAGTGGCGGTAATGATAGTGATAGTAATACTACCCGTTCTGCTTCCCATTCTTCCGCTGCGTCTACTACACAATCTAAAACGAACCATTAACAAATAAAGCGCATTCTTCGTGATGATATGATGTCATCACGAGGCATGCGCTTTTCTTATAGCTATTCTGTAACATTACTTTTATTAACTTTTTTAGTGACTTTGCGCATCATCGGGTCAAGAATTGGTTTTAAACATAAACCAATCGTTAAGAAGCCGAGACCAAACAATCCTAAAATAATCAATTTTGGAATTAAAATAGCTGGTACTATACCTCCAACAGTTTCACGTAATGAATCAATCGCATACGTAAATGGTAAATAAGGCGAAATCGTTTGGAAGAATCCCGGTGCAGTCACTACAGGGAAGGTTCCTCCACCACCAGCGATTTGTAATACTAACAAAATAATGGCAATGGCTTTACCTGGATTACCAAGTAATGAGACGCATGTATAAACAATGGTATTAAAGACTAATGAAGCAAAAAGTGCTATTAATACAAATAGTATAGGTGATTCTACACTTGCTTTTAAAATAAGCAAGTCTCCTAATGTCACAATTAGTGCCTGTACCACACCTAATAATAAGAACAGTCCGGCTTTTCCTAAATAGATTTGTCGTGTTGTCAATCGACCTTTTAGAACTTGATGTTTATTGTCTACAGACAATAAACTTACCATCAATAGTGCGCCTACCCAAATTGATAATGCCGTATAGAATGGTGTCATACCTGAACCATAATTTTTAACTGGGAAAATATCAATTTGCTTTTTAGAGATTGGATGTGCAATGACGTCAGCTTGTTTCTTCAAGTCATTCTTCAATGTATCGATCACTTTATCAACGGCATCATCTTTATCTAGCTGCCTGAAAATCTTATCCGCTTTAGTTAAATCTTTCTCAATGCCAGGCAATTTATGCTCAATAAATTGAGCCATATTTCCTAATGCTTGCTTCGCTTGTGGCTGGTTCTTATCTAACAATCCAACAAGTTGATCATATCTAGAAAATAATGCTGGAATATTATCATTTACCGTCGCTGTAGCGTTAGCAAGCCGTTGTTCTAACTGTGGTAAATCATTTCTTACAAAGTTAGCAGCTTTAGCTACATTCTGTTTGATCGTTGGGAAATAAGCTTGTGCCGTTTGCATCGCATTAATATAAGCTTGCTCGATAGCAGGTAATTCACTTTGAATACGACTTACCGTTTGTTGTCCGTTATTAAGAATATGATGCCCTGCTTCAATCACGTTCTCAATGCTTGTGAGCTTAGACTGCACAGTAGATAAGGTTTGTTGCCCCTTATTTAACACATCTGTAATGTCATTAGATATGTCGAGTAAGCGTTGATTAAGATCTTGCTTGATAAATGAACGAAACTGCTTAAGTTGCTCATTGACATTTGGTAATTGACGTAATATATCTACGGCTTGAGCTTGACCCGTACTACCATTAGATAAGGCATCAGATAATTGATTTACTGAACGCATTAAATCATTCAGTTGCTTATTTGTGTTATTAATCTTGTTGATTTGTGAGCTTAAATCGACATGTTCACTTTTTTCAAGTTCTTTTAACGTATCGATAAATTGACGATTATATTGTGTTGTAGCTTCAATACGAGATGACACATGATTTAAACTTTCTTTAAATTCATCTGGTTTATCCGATGCAATCACACCATAAGCTATATTTTTTAATGCTGCTAAATCGGATTGGTTTCCTTCAACTTGCGTATCTGCTTGTTTAGATAGTGATAATAGTGCTTCTGCTAAAGCGCTATTCATGGACTTAACATCATTGTTTGAAACAATTTGTCCAGCTTGCGGTACATCATAGCTGCTCGTGCTAACTTGCTCAACTTTATAAGGCACACCATTGCTGGATGTCTGAGTGCTTTGCTGACTTACACTGCCTTGTTGTAAACGTGAGTTAATGTTGTTATTCGCATCTTGCGCACGTCCAGCTGCTTCTTGGTAATCTCCCACACGCTGTTTTGCTATGGTTAAATAACGGTCGGCATCATTTAACCCACTTTGCGCAGTGTTCATACCTTGATTGACAAGTGAGACACCGCGGTTAATTTTAGGAAATTGTTGTGGCACGTCATTAGAAGCAACATTTAACACACGTTCAATGTTAGGCATATAGGCGTTCAAAGCTAATACGAGTTTTGCCTTTTCATTTAAAGCAGGTATGGATGCATTGACTGCATTTAACTTATCTTGTGCCGATACAATATCACCTTTGTAACGACCAAGTCCTCGAAACTTATCTGCATACTGATCTAATTGATCTTGATGATCGTTTAAATAGAGTATTTTATCACCAATTGCATTAATTTTTGGCAATGATTGTTTCGCTGCATAAACAGCATTTTTTATTTTGTTTATCGTAGGTACTTCATCTTCGATTTTTAGTCCTACTTTATTTGCTTCTGTCAACAATGCTTTAGAGACGGTTTCGTCAAAGGCTTTATTTGCTTCATCAACAATTACTGTCGATCCTGTATCTGTCATTTTAGGTGCAACAGCATTGTTTTTTTGGTTTACTTTATATTCAACATTAGCCTTTTGTGGTTGTTTGCGCAATGTTCCCGTTATTTCATGTGAAAATTCTTTAGGTATGTATATGCCTGCAGTGTATTTCCCCATTTTGATTTCATGGTCTGCTTTCGCTCTGCTAACAAATTGCCAATCAAACTTTCCATTTTTCTTAAGCTTGTTAACAATTGAATTACCTACATTGATTTCTTTATTTCGAACTTTGTCTCCCTGATCTTCATTCACAACGGCTACTTTAATATGATCCGTCTTACTATATGGATCCCACATGGCCCATAAATTGAACCAGGCATAAAAAGACGGCAAAATTGCTAAACCTGCTATGATAATCCAAACTGCTGGCGTTTTCGCAATTCGTTTTAAATCAAATCGAAATAATTTCAGTGCGTTTTTCATTGTCACACTCCCTATAAAAAATACTGTCCTACGCACATAAGCTACTCATTTATGTTACATTAGATTATTTTAAACTGATAGTATAAATATATTGTTATTTATCTAGTCCTTGGACTGTTTTTTTCTAACCAATACTAGTATAATAATTTTTATTACAAGGTTTAATCATTGGTTGATAGATATCAACAAAAACAAATCTAAACTAAATTATATCAAATACATGCCAGTGTGACAAAGTAAATCTAATGTCAGTCACATGATCATTTTACCGTATTACAGAAATTAATTTCCAAGGAGTTCTTCTAAAAATGTCAAAGCAAAAAATATTCATTTACTTATTATCAACAACACTTATCGTACCTACATTTACATCCGATATCGCACATGCGACTGAATTGACAAACCAAAGCCATAATGAAAGTAACCATGCGTCTGTAGATAAATCAGATAACGATGATACTTCTGACACTAATGATGAACAAACAACAAAGAAACAAGAGAAATCTGCTAAAACTACTAAGTTCAAACAATATACTCGAGCAAAAAAAGCTTCCCATGATGAAGATGACTTATCTATATTTAATAAGCTCTTTTCCGACGATACTTTATCTTCAAATTATTTAAATCCACGTGGTCAACAGGATTCATTGTCAGAGCTATTGACAGCAATTTTTTCATCTGATTCTGAAACAACCGAGCATACCGCTCAAGATACGTCTGATGATATGGAACCTGCAGCTGAGCAACAAGACAAAGCATCTACAACAGACTCAACAGAACAGCATTCAACAACGACATCAGAACAAAATGACCAATCAGCTAAAGACGCGACAACAGATGATAATAAAGTCAGCGATGCGTTAGATGAATTAGATAACTTAGATGATGCTTCTAATCACGCTCAAGATACACAGCGTCGACATGATAGTGAAGCATCAAAGGATGATGACAAAGAGACGTCATCTGAGGAAAAACCACACCAAGAAGCGCCATCACATGATACCGCGCAAGATAAACAGAATGATTCAAACAAAGAGGCAACCGATTCAGCTTCAGATGCCGTTATAGATTCAATTTTGGATGAATACAGTGATAATGCAAAGAAAACACAGCAAGACTATACACAAGATAAAACATCAGATAAACATAAACAAAGTAACGCAACAACGACAACACACCAAAAATACGCGCATATCGATGTCAAGAAAGATCGTGAAACACGTCATCAAATTGACAACCCACAATTACCATCAAAAGATAGCGTGTCCCATGCTACTGTCCCAGCTCAATCATTTGAAGAAGCTACAAAACAAGCCAATACACGTGCAACAAGTCTATTTGCAACAATGCCCCAAGCTTCAGACAATGCAAGTTCTACTGATGACTTAAGTGTGGTTGACAGTCAACAAACACGCACATTTATTAAGGCAATTGGTACTGATGCCCATCAATTAGGACAAGAAAATGATATCTATGCCTCTGTCATGATTGCACAAGCAATTTTAGAATCTGATTCCGGTCAGAGTACGCTTGCCAAAGCACCAAACTTTAATTTGTTCGGTATTAAAGGCGCATATAAAGGAGAATCTAGTGAATTTAATACACTAGAGGCTACGGCAAATAATCAATTATATAGTATCCAAGCTGCTTTCCGTAAATATCCGAATAAAAAAGCTTCATTAGAAGATTATGTTCAACTGATTAAAGAGGGCATTGATGGTAATGCAACGATTTACCAACCAACATGGAAAAGTGAAACATCTAGCTATCGTGACGCCACAGCGCATTTAGCTAGAACATATGCAACAGACCCAAACTATGCAACAAAGTTAAATCAACTCATCAAACATTATCATTTAACAGATTTTGATCACAAAAAACTACCAGATTTAACACATTACAATTCTAGCAATCCAGGCATGGATAACACAGGTAATGACTTTAAACCATTTATTGACACCAATTCAACAAGCCCATATCCACAAGGTCAATGTACTTGGTATGTTTATAAACGTATGCAACAATTTGACTTAGCTATTGGTGGAGATTTAGGTGACGCACATAATTGGAATAATCGTGCACAATCTGAAGGTTATCATGTTGATACCACACCTAAAACTCATAGTGCAGTGGTCTTTGAAGCTGGTCAAGCAGGTGCAAGTAGTTATTACGGACACGTGGCCTTTGTAGAACGCGTCAATGATGATGGTTCTATCGTCATTTCTGAATCTAATGTCAAAGGTTTAGGTATCATTTCATATCGCACACTCGATGCTAATACAGCGGATCAATTAAGTTATATTAGTGGAAAATAATGTAAGTTATTCAATAGATAACAATAAACACCAAAATAAGACATACATCTCAAAATATATAGTCTAGGACAGAATTCCTAGGATAAGGAGCGGGACAGAATTCATTATAAATTCGTAGTACCGCTCTCTTCTTTATTTACAAGACTTCGTATTGTTGGCTCGCTATAAAATGCAAGTATGACATTACAGAATATTATGGATATGTATTTTTGGTAAATGTAATAATTCTATAATTACCTGTCATTTTCACTTTGGCGTATCACTAACTTATAGTAAGTATGATTATCACCTTAAACATATGATTGCGTATCAACATCGCTAGTACATCCATTTTTTAACATATGCATAGCCACCTTTCCTTCTATGCATGGTTGAATTATTTTTACTTAACTTCAGAATTTATAATGTTACTCCATAAAAATACACCCCATTAAGTTGCATTTTAATCCAACTTTTGGGGTGTATATCATAACTGACGCTTTATTCGTCTAATTTTATGTGATTTTTATGATTTTGCATTATGCTGTTTTCGAGTTCTTGCAAGCAACAATAATCCTCCACCAATAAGTATCATGCCTATTGCTAGTACCGGCCAATAAGTTTTAAGTACCTGACCAGAGGCAGGTAATGATAGCGAGCCATTATCATCAAATAATCCGCTTAAAAAGTTGTCTTGATTATTAATATGACCTAATGATAACCCTTGTGTTGGGTTAGGAATATCGTCGATTTGATCAAGTACGCTTCGATGTCGTTGTGCATCTGCATGAAGTCGATCAAGTAAGGAAGGTCGATTTTTAATTGGCGCTAAAATATCATCTGCTTGATGTTGTGCTTGATCGAGTCTATGTTTCAATTGTAATAAATCATCTGCTTTGCCATTAAGTGCACTTTTCACTAATTGCAATACGTCTTTTTTATCTTTACTTACACGAGAAATGACATCTGCTAAAAGTCGTGCTTTTTCCTCGTTGATTTTAGTGGCTAAAATCGTTTTAATTGCTTCTTTCTGATTGGTTGACTGATCTAATATACTTTGCAAAATATCATCTGCATTGGCTTTACCATTAAGTCCAAATTCCTTTTTCAATTGTTGAACTAATGCTTTATTAGATAATTTTGCATTTGTTAAACGTTGAGCCGTTTTCTTGGCTTCTTCTGGGCTTAGTTTCATGCCTAAAATGGTTTCGATAAGGTGTGATTTGTCTTTTGTTTGATCAAACATTGATGCTAATATGTCGTCACTTGATGTTAAAGCTAGTTTATCAATATGCTGCAACAATTGGTCTGCAATCTCTTTGTCTGTTTTCCCTTTAACTGACATATTTTTTAATATTTGTTGTGCCTCGTTCGGGCTAAAAATAGTTGTAACAATATCTTTAACTACAGCTTCTTTATCTTCTGCCTGAGCTAAATCATTTTGTATGATTTGGCGATTAGCAGTAGTCTTGTTTGCTGCACGCTCAATATCAGTTATGATTTGTTTTTTCTTATCTTGAGCAATATCAACTCTGTTAGTGACATTTTCTTTCAATGTCGCTAATTGATTAAGTCGTTTATCAGCATAATCTTTATTGTTATGATGATTATCATTTTGAACTTTAGTAACAGCAGCTTCAATTTTTTCCGTTGGTGTTAACTGTTTGTCTAATTTTTCCATCAGATGAGTGCTGTTTGTATTTTGTTTAGATGCAGCTGAATCTATTGCTTTATCAGCCCGTGTTGAATGATTCGCATCACGATGTTGTGGCTTCAATTGATCCTCATTCTTTTCGTGTGATTTTACTGTTGGAGTTTGCTGTTGATTACTTTTTGTTTCTTTATTATTTGGCTCGGTTTGTTCCTTGTCATCTTTAGTTACAGCACTATCAGCTTGTTTAACATGATCTTTAATATGTGCTAAATCATCTAGCACTGTTGTTGATTTTTGGTCATTTTGACGTTCTTTATCTTGCACCTTTGATGAATCGTACTGTTCGTTGTCTTTAGTTCCACGTTGTGCCTCAGACGCTTTTGGTGTATCGGTAATATCCTTATCAACAACTGCATTTAAATCAGCTAAAATTTTATCTAACTCAGCAGTAATATCTGTCGTTGTAGTTGATTGTGCTGAATGCTTTGTATCTTGTGACGAAGTGTTATCCGCTTCGCTACCGTCCTCACGCGCTTGATTTTCATCTGTTGCATCAGCGACAATTTGTTTAATTTCTTGACGTGAAGTAGCCTCATCTAGCTGTTTCTCAAATTGTTTACGAACGCTATCGTTTAATGCATTTAATTCATTTATATCTTGTTTAGCATCACTAATCCACTGTGATATTTTATGATGATTTTCATCTATACTTTGATTTTCTGCGGTTTCAGCGTGAACATTCTCTATTGAACTATAATTCACAAACACACTACTTATAAGCAATGCAGAACATGATAGTTTAATATAGGTGCCGAATGGTTGTCTTCCTTGTGATGATTTGAATAACCTCATTTATGTCACCCTTTTTCTAATATTCCTTGACAATTTATAACTATTTATAGCTATGTTATACACGATTGGTTGATAATTATCAACTTTATTTTACACACGAGTCACTCTTTTTTGCAACAGATGCACTTATTACACAAATTCTATCATTTCATAATTTTAGTTAATTAAATTTTACAAATTTACAAACACTTCATATTCACGCATTTTTTATGTGCTTTTAGGGAATATGTATATTGCTTAAAATTAGTACCTCAAGCATTCCATAGTCTTTGATAAGGGGGCTTTCTATGTTTATTATCTCTTTATTGTTAATCGTTATCGGTATAACGCTAATGATATTAAGTTGGCTAATTTCACATCGAACAACGTCGGTAGACTTAAGAGAAAAGCTTTATTTACCTGGCTTATGTGTTTGTCTTATCGGTTGCTTGTGTCTTATTGGATTCTTGATTAATCACTCTTTTTAACAAGGTAAAGTGATCAGTTACATACATAAAGATAGGAACATATACTGCTAATACAGAGTATTTAATGTTTCTATTTTTATAATTTAAATAAAAAAGATACCGGAAACATCGTTATTGACACTTTAATGAAATAAGCATAAAATATCAGTATATTTTTTATACCTAGGTGGTGTTCATATTGAAAGTAGAATTAGGTTTAACATCATTCGCTGATAACAGTGACATCTATATGCCAGATGGTAAACAGGAAAAAATCAGCAATGCCCAACGCATACGTAATATTGTAGAAGAAATAAAGTTAGCTGATCAATTAGGTTTAGATATCTATGGATTAGGGGAACACCATAGAGAGGATTACGCCGTTTCAGATCCAGTAACGGTGTTAGCCGCTGCTGCTGCTACCACATCACATATTCGCTTATCATCAGCAGTAACCGTCCTTTCATCTGATGACCCTGTACGTGTTTATGAACGTTTTTCAACATTAGATGCTGTATCAAATGGACGTGCTGAAATCATGATTGGCCGAGGTTCATTTATTGAATCCTTTCCGCTGTTTGGTTATAACCTTAATGATTATGAGGATCTTTTTAATGAAAAGTTGCAATTATTGTTAAAAATTAACCAGCAACCCGTGATTAGCTGGGAAGGAACTTTACGTCCCAGCATTGATGAAACAGGTATTTATCCGCGTGCTGAACATGGACCAATACCAATTTCTATCGCGACTGGTGGCACACCTGAATCATCATTGCGTGCTGGTGCATTCGGCTTACCTATTACGTATGCCATCATTGGAGGTAATCCACGTCGTTTCAAACGACATATCGAAATTTATAAATCTGTGGCACGTTCATACGGACACAATCCTGAGAAATTACCTATTGCTGTACATTCTTGGGGCTATATTGCTGAAACAGATGAAGATGCTAGAAGAGAATTTTTCCCATCTTTAAAAGCACATCAAGATGTATTAGGACAAGAACGCGGTTGGCCCGAGTTTGATGAGAATGCATTCGAAAGAGAAATCGGGCCACAAGGTGCCATTTATCTTGGAAGCCCTGAAACCGTAGCACAAAAAATAATTGAGACGATTGAAACATTAGGTTTATCACGCTTTATGATCCACACACCCGTAGGCTCTATGCCACATGAAAACACAATGAAGTCTATTCGTTTATTTGGCGAACGTGTCAAACCTATTGTAGATAAATATTTTGAAGATAAGTAGGAGGAATTTTAAATGATATTAAGATACGTCACAAATGTTAAAATTGCGAAAGAATTATTTGAGGCTTCAAAGCCAAAATTAAAAGGTGATCAAGAAATGAAAGATACATTCAGTAATGTCTTTGGTCTTGATGAAAAACTTGTCCCATTAGTAGGTGGATTAGAAGCTGCTAGTGCAACATTATTTTCTATAAGTTTTTTAAACAAAAACATTTCACGCCTTGCTTCTTTAACAACTATTGGCGTGTTAGGTGTAGCCGCTTATAAACACTTTGAAGCAGGCCACGGTAAAGCAGGCGCACAACATGCTTTAGATTTATTAGGACTTGCAACTTTAAGTCTCTTAGATACTTTTGACGGTAAACGTCGTTAAACATAGTTCAAATAGTTAGAAAAATGAAGCGAGTCTGAGACATCATTATGTTCTAGGCTATAAACTAAATATTGGCAGTAGTTGACTTGGATTGAAAATACGCTGATACCAAGCTTTATCAATCCTAGTCAACCTTACCGCGGGCGGGACTACGAATTCATAATGAATGCTGTCCCGTTATTATTTTTTAAGACTGTGATAAAAATTGTGCAAATGTCTGTGGTGTGTCATTCACAAGCTTTTGATAATCATCAGCATGTTGATCTAATAAGCCTCTAGCAGCTGCATCATACATTGAAGCTAATAACGCTCCAAATCCTTTTGGTTCATCATACATAGAAGCAAACGTATCTAACGAGACAGGCGCATAGTTGATTGTACTACCAGCTGCTTCTGAAAGTATTGTGGCTAGTTCTGGCATACTATAACTATGCCCTGATAATAAATACCGTCCACCCCATGCCTCTGGTTGTTGCAAGATAGCAATCACACCTTTAGCTATATCGTGACGCGAAATATAATTAATACGGCCATCACCCACTGGATAAATAAGCTTTTTCATTTTTACTAATTCAGGTAAGTACGGTTTCAATGGGTCCATATACATCGCCATGCGAATATACGTGTAGTTAAGACGGCTAGAAGCTAGTAAGCGTTCTGCATAGGCAAAATATGGACTCATATGGAATGGATTATTGTGCTGATCTGCATAAAAACCAATATAAAATATCTGTTTCACTTGTGCCTTTTGTGCTGATTGCACTAAGTTTTCAACTTCTGGCAATCGTTTAAATGACGGATGAATAATACTTGGAATGAAGATAACTAAATCTATGTGTTCAAACGCTTGTGTCATACTTTCTACATCAAAATAATCTAATTGACGAATTAACACATTGTCCTTCCAGTGAGTTGGTACTTTCTCTAAATTTCTAACACCTATATTAAAATCTTTGATACGTGCTTTTATTGCTAATTCAGTAATATGAGTCCCTAAATGTCCCGTTGCTCCAGTAAGTAAGATTTTCATCTGATATGCCCCTTTTTTCAAAATTTATGAACTACACTTGCGAATCTTTTATAATATTAAAATCATAGTTATGGTCCTAGTTTACCTTTATATAAGCTTATAATTCAATTTATAAATCATGATGTAATTGTTATTTATATCCAAATATATTAGCAACATTTTGTTTTGGATGTGACAAAATTGTAAGTCAATTGAGAGCTCATATTAAGGAGACTTTATTCCAGCTGTGGTAATTTAGTAACATACACAAAGAAGTAACGATTCCGTTTTAAGTCATAAATAATTACTATTATTTCTTTGCTGTATAGCTTGATTGAAGGACGCCTATTCTAAAGCCAGTAACGAATGTGCATGATAATATGTCGTTCTTGTTTCCATTAACATGTCTAGTCTGCTATTTCCACCTATGAGAAATCTCAACCGTCACTTTACATTTTTTGGTTTTCAAATACTTCCATAGAATCACTTATTAATAACAGTTCACTTACTTCACATTAATTTACTATCAACACCACTGATGTTGCATATTTCACAACACGAATGATTAAACTCAGCATCTATTTGGAAGATAACGACAAACATTGAATTGACAGCTTAATTTAGTTAAAATTTAACAGCTATGAATTATGAAAATAATTCGAGATATCTACATTAATACAACTATAACTTAACTTTAAGTATATCTATTCCGCATGATAGATAATTAGTGAAAAACATCTAAGCATCAACACCTTAAGCTGTCATTCATCCTTTCTAAACGTCATATTCGTATGTCTGACATCATGACTATTTTATGACTTAAATTTATGTAATGATTCACACAAACATCAAAGACGCGCAACTTATTTGAAGTTGTATCGCATGATATTTTGTTCCATATCCATAAGTAAACTGAGCAAAATTTGTTTATATGGAAAAGTATTTCACCTCTTAAACAATACACTTCATCTAAGGTAAGTACATTCTCATGGCTTTATAATAGGCTAATTTCATCAAAAAAAGAGGAGAGACATCGCTAAATGTCTCAACCTCATAACTAACACATTTACTGTTGTTGGCTTGCTAAAAATCTCTTTGTTTATATAACCTAGTATGTGATTTGTTGATATAATACAACAAGCACGCAGCTGGGTTCCCTACACAAGTACCTCGTCAGCTTTCCCTAATTTAGCTAACGGGGTACTTTTATGGTCATAAATAGCTTTACTGCACGCATAATGTTAATTACAAATAAGATTCCCAGGAGAATAAATAGTATAAATGCTATAACGGGAGCTATTACCTGTATAATCTCTATGTATTCTGGCACTACCATTGCAGAAACAAAAAGAAACGCACCAGAACCTGGAATTCCAAATATGCATAGTAAGCATGCAATATGATTAAAAAAAGCATATTTTGCATGATATTTGATCGTGTCTTCCATCATAATCCACATCACAACGGGTAAAATAACTGGTGCGAAGAAGATGCTTAAATATGCAATTGCAGATAATATATTATCATTTTTACTACCTATTTGATGAGGTTTTATCGTAACCATGTGTGCTCTCCTTCTCAATATGATTTTAGTCAATAACAACACGCTTTTCTTCTTAAATGATCGTTTTAATAAACTGCATCATTTCGCTTACATATTGTCCTCTTATTTTAACATTATACTAAATCTTTCACTAAAAAAGCCAAGATAACTTATATTGCACATTTTGCCAATAATAAAATTATATTATACAAAATTTTGTGTATCTATAAATAACTGTCAAGATTTATCTTTTATTATCTACAAATAACACTAAACTCATATTCTTTTCTATTACAGTCAATATTAACATTTATTATCATTTTATGTTATGTTGAGCTTAAAGGTTGGTGAAATAGTGACTTCTACTGAAAATCGATTATATAAAAATGAAAATCAATGCAATAAACGCAAACATCGCAAAAGTTTCAAGTCATTGATTGACGCAGTGTTACTGTATATACCAGAAATTTTCGGTTTATGCTTTCGCTCAATTAAATGGTTAATGTCACGATTATAACGCCATTTTAGGCTTCAAGTTGTCTAACAACAGATATCTCGGAGTCTATTTTTTAATAATTAAAAGACAAATATTTATGTCATTTTGACTAATATACTTGTCAAAATGACAAAGATGTTGTATTGTGACATTAAGGAGTTGATGTCTATTGCGCAATCGCCTGAAAGAACTGCGTGCTCGAGATGGTTATAATCAAACGCAACTTGCAAAGAAAGCAGGGATTTCTAGACAAACCGTTTCTTTAATAGAACGTAATGATTTTACACCATCTATCTTGACCGCTATGAAAATCGCACGGATTTTTGGAGAATCTGTAGAAGATGTCTTCATCATTGAGGAGGAAGATTTATGAAAGTAGGCCGTTATATATTCTTTATAATCATTGGTGGTATCATCGGTGGCTTAATTGGTAGCAATATAGAACGTGTTGGCACGTTTATTGCTTCAACAAATTTCTCTGGTAGTCGCCTGAACCTTATTATATGCGTAAGTACTTCGTTACTTATTTTGGCATTAATGCTATATCAATGGTATGTACAACAACGTTCATTAAAGTATAAATATATGATTTCAAATGTTGATGACGGCAGTGATATAGATCATTATGAGAAGCAAGCAACTTTAGACTATAACAAAGTACACATTATAGCTCATTTACAATTGGCCATTGGTTTTATAGCTATCTTTTTTATTGCTCTAGGCAATGCAGCTCCTAATGAATTTTTTTATGCTCTTATCCCATATTTATTAACTTTAATCCCCTCATTGATGTTAGGCTTCTATTCACGTCGTTTTGATGCTCGACTACCTAAAATAGCCGAAAAACATTACACAGAGAAAGCTTTAGCTTTATTAGATGATGGTGAGCGTCATATTGTATTAATCTCTATGTATAAAAATTATCAAGTAAATATTGTCCTACTGATAATGGCCATTGTCTTCATCGGTATTTTCTCCATCTATACTGGTTTAAACCAGACACCTGGCTTATTAGCACTCATTGTTATTTTTATTTATAACAGCTTAGGCTATTTAATAAAATTACGACAGTTTTATAAAGCATAAAATAATAGTGTATGACGCTTATTATTAAACATAAAATAGAAAAAGGGAGTGTATATCAATGACACAGTTGTTAGAAGTTAGCAATCTTAATAAATCATATACCAAGTCTGACTTTAATCTTAGCGATATTTCGTTGTCGATTGCACCAGGTGAAGTATTGGGGCTGATTGGTAAAAATGGCAGTGGTAAATCCACGTTAATTAATACTTTGGTTGGCAATCGTTTTAAAGACTCTGGTGACATTAAATTTTTTGGACAATCTGTTACTGCAAGGAACAACCAATATAAAGAACACATCGGTGTAGTCTTTGATGATTTAAGGGTCCCAAACAAATTGACTTTAACTGACATAGACAAAGTTTTCACAAATATTTATACGACTTGGGATAGCAATAAATTTAAATCGACGCTAAAAGACTTTGATTTACCTACATCAAATGCGATTAAATCTTTCTCTCGCGGTATGCGCATGAAAGCAGCGATCGCCATTGCCTTGGCACATGATAGTCAACTGCTCATCCTGGATGAAGCAACTGCTGGCATGGACGTGTCAGGTCGTGAAGAAGTCATGGAAATCTTACAAGACTACGTTGCTAAAGACTATGGCATTATGATTTCTTCGCATATTTCAGAAGATATTGAAACACTAGCCACAAAGCTTGTATTTATGCGAGACGGGAAAATTGTCTTACATGTAGATAAATCGCATTTACTCTCACATTATGGCATTGTTAATGTGCCGTTAGCAGAATTCAATGTATCCAATGATTATATCATTGCTTCTAGAAAGCGTAACGATCGCATAGAAGCGTTGATTCATGACAGAAACCTAGTTCCTGAAGCTGAACCATTAAAATCAATCGATGATGCCACAAAAATCATTATGAGAGGTGATAAATAATGAAGGGTTTATTATTAAGCAGTTATTATACATCGAAAAAATCATTATTCACATATCTCATCGTTGCTTTGGCCTCAGCTATTATGTTTAGTTTTTTCAATCCAATCATGACATGCTTTTTAGCTATGATTTTCCTTATTTCACCGGTCACTGATAATATTAAACATGAAAAAGATTCACGCTGGATGTACTATGTTTCGACTTTACCTACAGGTCGAGCAACTTATGTTAAAAGTTATTTTGTCTACTATGGAATACTTATCCTGATTGGCCTAATTATGGGTGCTGGCGCATGTTTCATTGTGACACAAAATATCAATTTAACGCTTATTTCGATACTCGTTGGGATAGGTGGCTCAGGTACATATGCCATTATGTTCCCTTTAACCTTTAAATTTGGACCGGAAAATTCCAATGTCATTATGATTTCAACATCATTCATCGTTATTGGCTTATTTTTCTTCGTGTTCTTTGGATTTGTTATCCCATCGCTAAGTGATAACGGATCATTTGATAGTGTGCTTAGCAATCTAACAACTCTATGGGTGCTTATTATATACGGTATAATAGGATGCGCTCTATTAATCCTTTCTTATATTGCATCATTGCAAATATTTAAACGCCAAGAACTATAACCTTAAATTCTTATATTTAACACAAATGAGCTAGAAATCTACTTTTATTCCACAGATTTCTAGCTCATTTTTAAAATTGCGTAGTATCACTACTTAACATCAAATTCATCTACGAGATCATTAAAATATGGCATACCACCTTGGGCACCCATACCAGTGACAGCATGGCTTGCTGCTAAATTAGCAAATGTAAGTGCTTGGTCTATATCATATCCTTTTTGTAATCCAACAGCAAACGCGCCGTTAAATGTATCTCCTGCCCCTGTTGTATCTACAACTTGACGCTCAAAACCTGGTATCATCACTTTTATATTACCATTATGATACACTGCCCCTTGGTGTCCGAGCGTCACAATCAATTTGTTAGGAAATTGTTCAAGAGCAGCATCAATATTAGTACCAAACATAGCTGCGCTCTCTGTTTCATTCGGTGTTAAATAGGTTGCTTGGTCAATAACTTCTGCAGTCAAATCTCTATACGGCGCTGGATTTAAAATCGTAATAATATCATGTTCTGCACAATATGTAATGACTTCACTGACAGTATCTTCTGGTATTTCTTGTTGCAGCAGCACAATGTCTCCAGCTTTTATATGCTTTAAAGCCGTGGATACATAGCTTGAAGTCACTTCATTATTTGCTGAGGGTACTACGATAATACTATTATCATTATCACAAAGTGTAATATGTGCCGTTCCTGATGCCGAATCAGCAACAGGCTTTACATAATCTACTCGCACCTTATTGCGCTGTAAATTCTCATAAATCTCTTCTCCTAATTGGTCATCTCCAATACGTCCCACCATATAAACTTGCTCACCCAGACGTGCAGCAGCTACCGCTTGATTAGCTCCTTTACCACCTGGTGTAGTGAAAAAAGACGCTCCTAATATCGTTTCACCTTTTTGTGATACTCGTTTAGTTGAAACAACTAAATCCATAGACATACTGCCTACAACATAAATACGCTTCATCTATGTTTCCTCCCTGTTGTCTTATTATGATTTAAAACCAAATATCTTTTTAAAATTAAACCAATATACACACAGCCATTTACTTTGTTAATCAGTAAAAACTCACGTAAAAAAGCAGGTACTCAACGCAACCCACCCCGTATAATTGCGTTGAATTCGAGATAAGATTTTAAACAAGTTAGCATGTATACCCAACCTTCAGTTTTGTCTAACATCATCTGGACATCTTGTTCATGGTAAGGATACTCGCGAACACTGACAATTGTCCCTTCTGCACTTGGTTCAAAACATATCTCGCCTTGATATGTTCCCCATTGGAATTTGATTTGTTCATTAGGTATTGTTTCTTTTATAAAAATTTCCGTAGTAGCATCATATTCTTTGTATTGTAACTGAATCGTTTTCCCCGTTTCCCAACGTTCTGAGCTTGATGAAAACCAAAATCTTCCAATTTTCGCTGGGTCAACAAAGGCCTCATATGCTTTATCTGGTTCAACATTAATTTGCATCTTTGCATTTAATTCCATGTCAACGATCCTCCTATGGTGTTGTATCATCTTTCTGGTTCAAATCTATAGGTTCAGGCGTAAACAATGTTGCTTCGCTATCTTTAGGATAGTAAAATCCTTGAGGAACTGTTTGCAATTCTAATAAACTTCCCCATGGCGTTTGAATATATACAGTTTGATTTCCTGGTGTATCCTCATAGCGCGTATTCGCATGTGGCTCTGACAAAGGAATGCCACCTGCTTTCTTTACTTTTTCTAAAGCTGCAGGAACGTCGTCTACATAAAATGAAATATGCGTATAACCCATATCTTGTAATGTAATCGCCGATGCTTGCGATGCATCTTTAAATTCAAACATTTCAATGTTAGGACCGTGACCAAAGACCATCATACGTTTTTTTATAATCTTAGCTCCCTTTTCAATACCTAATACACGTTCAACAAATTGTCCTGCACGTGGTTCATCTGTTAATTTTTGACTATCATAAGCGATTTTACCATCTAATGCCGTTTGAAAAAATGTCGTCGCTTGTTCTATATCGGGTACGGTTAAGCCAATATGATTAATTCCTCTTGTTACAGCCATGATTTTATTCATCTCTCTTTATCTCATTTTCATTTACTTTACCTATTTACCCTAATCATCATCACTGCTATCACAGTCTTATCTTCTTGCAGCTATTGACAACAGAAATTTGATGCTACCATCTATTCCTGCTTATGTTTAAAACGTACCTGCTGTTTAATTTATTGAAATTGGTAACTGTTATGCGCTTTGGCAAAGCCATTCACTGTGTAAATCATCGAACCGCTTTCTGAGTTGTTTTCAATATCATTTGTACAAATGAGTAATTGATTTGTCCCTGGAATAAATTGAGGGTGCGTGGTACGCAACATTTTCCCTTCATCACGACCGGGCATTAGAATTTGACCAATTGGATAGCCACGGCGATTAAACACAAGTACACGACCTTGGCCATACATGGCTACATATAAATTATCGTCACTGTCAATGCAACATGAATCCGGTCCTTCATGCCCAGTAAAATAGTATGGAATTGTCGCGCCAAACGGTGCAATCGTCACACCATCATCTTCAAGCTGTATACGATGCAATCGATTTGTTGTAGTTTCTGTCACCCATAAAATTTTCTCATCCGTACTTAATGCAATTCCATTGGCTACTGAAATATTTTGAATGACAGGTGTGACGGTTTGAAAATCAGGTGAAACATAATAAACACCACCTTGTGGCTGTGTAGAGTATCCTCTAAAATCTGTAAAATAGAATCCACCTTTACTATCGAAAACCATATCATCTATACAATAATCATTACCAATATCCGAAATAATATCTTCAAAGTGTTGACCGTCTGCATCCGTCGCAAAGATGCCACCTGTTGTCTTAAAGTCCCCTAAATAACACGTGAACAAACGGCCATCCTTATGAATTTTTACTGCTGCGGGATTAACTTTAGGCGCTTGAAAAGCCGTACTTAATTTTTTCTTGGCAACATCAACTTTAAATACTCGCCCACCAAAAACTTCACACAAATATAAATCACCTTGCTGATCAAAAATCAAACCTTCTAACTGTAAGCCATCATCCGAAACTTTTAACCAAGGTTCCGCCGTTACCGTTTGTAAATCAGCCTCAGAAATAATCGGTACAGCGCTTTTAGAGGCACCAATGTATTTTAATGTAGGAAGTGCTTGTTCACACATGATTTATTCTCCTTTACATCGCAATTTATAGCTCTATCATATTATATGTGACCGTTTTCATCAAAAAAATATCATTCTCCATATCCGTCTGTTGATGTATTTGCGGCTTAATCTATTGAATAATGAATCATATTTGATAAAATATAGTAATGTCTTTTTTAAGAAAATTTGATTATTGTCATTTACTACATTTAACGATATAACTTTTAGAATAAGGAGAATCACAAATTATGGATTATAATGTACTGCTATATTACAAATATACAACCATTGATGACCCTGAAACATTTGCAGCTGAGCACTTAGCATTCTGTAAAGCAAACAACTTAAAAGGTAGAATCTTAGTTTCTACTGAAGGTATTAATGGTACGTTATCAGGTACGAAAGAAGATACAGAAAACTATATGGCACATATGCATGCAGACGAACGTTTTGCAGATATGACGTTTAAAATTGATGAAGCTGAAGGGCATGCTTTCAAAAAAATGCATGTGCGACCTCGTAATGAAATTGTTGCGTTAGGTTTAGAAGATGATGTAGATCCTCGTGTAACAACTGGTAAATATTACTCACCAAGCGAATTCAAAAAAGCTTTGGAAGATGATGAAACAATTATTTTGGATGCTCGTAATGATTATGAATTCGATTTAGGGCACTTCCGCGGTGCAATTCGTCCAGATATTACACGTTTCAGAGATTTACCAAATTGGATTCGTGAAAACAAAGATCAATTAGAAGGTAAAAACATCGTAACATATTGTACTGGCGGTATTCGTTGCGAAAAATTCTCTGGTTGGCTAGTCAAAGAAGGCTTTGAAAACGTAGGTCAATTACATGGTGGTATCGCAACTTACGGTAAAGACCCTGAAACAAAAGGTGCATATTGGGACGGTAAAATGTACGTCTTCGATGAACGTATCAGTGTTGATATCAATCAAATTGAAAAGACCGTTATTGGCAAAGAACATTTCGACGGTACGCCTTGCGAACGGTATATCAACTGTGCCAACCCTGAATGTAATAAACAAATTCTGGTTTCCGAGGAAAATGAAGCAAAATATCTTGGCGCTTGTTCTTATGACTGTGCTAAACATGAGCGCAATCGTTATGTTGCTGAACATAATATTAGTGATGAAGCATGGAAACATCGTTTAGAAAATTTTAAAGATGTGCCAGAACGCGCACATGCTTAATTGCAATTCAAAAGAAGGACTCGAAAGATGCTATTTGCGTCTCGAGTCCTTCTTTTATTAATTATGATTGCTGTTGTTCATATTTCTTATCTGCTTTTCCTTTTAAGAAGATAGCGCCTGCTGCCAAAATGACTATAAAGATGACAGAACCTATAATACCTGCATACTTAACGATATTACCAAAGATAATACCTACAGCTAAGAAGTCTGTATCTGAAAATGTTGTTGTCGCTAAACCTAAGTCTCCCAAGAAAGGGATAAATAATAATGGCAAGAACGTAATTAATATACCATTCAAGGCCGCACCAGCAACAGCACCTTTAATACCGCCTCGAGCATTACCAAAGACAGCAGATGTTGCACCTAGGAAAAAGTGTGCAACAACACCTGGTAATATGACAATGCCTCCCGTGAAAAATAGAATGAACATGCCAATTACCCCGGTAATAAAACTAACAAAGAATCCTATTAGCACAGCATTTTGTGCATATGGAAAGACAATTGGACAATCCAATGCTGGTTTAGAGCTCGGTACTAGTTTTTCCGAAATACCCTTAAACGCCGGAACAATTTCAGCTAAAATTAAACGTACCCCTGTTAAGATAATAAAAACACCTGCCGCAAAGGTCACACCTTGAATAACTGAAAAGACTATAAAGTTTTGTCCTTGGCTAATATGATCATGCACATAACCTACACCGGCAAATAGACAAGCAATCAAGTATAGCAGTGCCATGGTAATAGAAATACTAATTGTACTTTCTCGTAAAAAACTTAATCCTTTAGGAAATTTAATTTCTTCCGTAGATTTAGATTTCCCTTTAAAGAGTTTACCAACCTCACCCGCTGCCCAGTAACTGATTGTTCCAAAATGACCTAATGCAACTTGATCATTTCCAGTTATTTTACGCATAGTAGGTTGTGCTAACGTTGGTAATATGGACATTAATAAGCCTAGTAACACAGCACCAATTGTTACAGTTAAATAACCTTTAATATGACCGACTGTCAATAAAATGGCTAAAAAGGCAGCCATATAAAAGGTATGATGTCCTGTTAAGAAAATATATTTTAAATTTGATATGCGTGCAATCACAATATTAATTAACATACCAAATACCATGATTAACGCAGCTGTTGTCCCATAGTCCTTTAATGCTAATGAAATAATTGCTTCATTGTTTGGCACGACACCTTGAACACCAAATGCATGTTGGAATATTTTTCCAAAAGGTTCTAATGAATTAGACACAACGCCTGCACCGGCACTTAAAATAAGAAAGCCTAACATTGTTTTAATGGTACCTGTTGTAATCGCTGTGGCTGATTTTTTCTGTACTAACAAACCAATTAACGCAATCAATGCAACTAGAATCGCAGGTTGACTTAAAATATCAACAATAAAATCTAATATGGCATGCATGTGCGTCGCCTCCTTTAAATCATATTTAATGCTTGTAATTTTTGTTGTAATTTTTGTTGCAATTCTTCTTTATCTAAAATATTATCTAGCACTAAGACGTCTCCCAAGCGCTGTGCATTTTCTGCTAAATCGCGTCCACAAATAAATAAATCTGCCATTTCGGGACTTGCAGTCATAATATCACTATGCTCTACTTCGATATCTGCTGGTGCAGCTAAATTTTTCAGTGCTTCTTGTGCATTCATTTCTACCATAAAACTACTACCTAAACCATGTCCGCATACGACTAAAATTTTCATTATTCATCCGTCTCCTTTAATAAATTTAAAATTTCTGCTTTGTCTTGAGTTGCTAATAATTGTTGAACTGTATCTTTATCACCTAACACGCTGGCCAAATCTTGTAATACTGTAAGATGTGACTGCCCATCTACTGCGCTAAGCACAAACACTAATGATGCATAATGTCCTTCCTCCGAAAAGTTAACATGTTCCTTTAATTTAAGTAAGCTTAACCCTACCTCATTCACGTCACCATTTGGTCTAGCATGGGCGATGGCTATTTCGGGCGCAATGACAATATATGGTCCAAATTCATTGACACTATTAATCATGGCATCTACATAACCTTCATTGATAACATTTGCATTTATGAGTGGCTGTGCCGCTTCATGAATGGCAGTTGACCAGTCTGTGGTAGATGTTTTGACTACTACTTTATCTTCTGTCAATAAATCTAATGTCACCTTGCATTCCTCCTCTCAATCTAAATCGTCGATAAATCTATGAACAACTTCAAGTTGCCCATCTAAAATATGTTGCCTGTCTTTGTCATTCGTAATCAGTGCACTAAGTTGCCCAAGTGCAGTGAGATGAAAAGTAGGATTTTTTGTTGCCAATACAATAACAATATGCACTGGGTCATAATGTTGATGTCCAAAACGCACGCCATGCTCAAAGTAACACATTGAAAATCCTGCATCTTGAAGCACATGTGCCGTGCTTGCATGAACCAATGCAATATTTGGACTAATCACCATATATGGCCCAAATTTTTCTAACTGTGCAATCATCTCTTCAACATAGTCCTGCGCTACAATACCATCTTGTATTAATGCCGTTGTTGCATGTGCGATGGCTTCATTGCGCTGCATATGCTGTTGACACTTTTGAATGCGATGAATCGGCAACAACTGTCGTAACGTATAACCCTCTTGGTCAAGACGTTGCACCTTTTGTTCACGATGCGTATTGACGATGTGGTTTAATTTTTCTCTTGCCGCTAAGCTAAGAAAAGGATCAACAATAATAACGGGAATCTGTGTTGCCTCACATGGAACTGTTGAAATGATGTAATCTATGCCCCGTGCTAACAATTGACTTTCATCAATTTGATATATCGAGTAAGCATCTAAAATATCAAATTCTGGATAAACATTGCGCAGCTTATTTTTTAATAATTGTGATGTGCCAATGCCTGAACCACACAATAGTACAACTTTAATTTGATCTTGATGCTGGGCAATACGTTCAATACTTGACGCGAAATGAATCACGATAAAGGCAAGTTCATCTACCGTAAATGTAATATCATAGGTCTGTTCTAACAACGTAATTTGGCTCTCAATGATTCCAACAAGCTGATGATATTGTTGATAAATCTCTTCTTGCAATGGATTTTGTTGACTCATTCGATATTTAAGTCGATGAAGCGCTGGTTTCATATGAAGCAATAAGTTATCAAATAACTTGTCATCCTTATGCATGTCAATGCCTATTTCAGCACTGACTTGATAAATAAAACGTCGCAACACAGTTTCTAAACCTTCTTGCGTCCCCCGCATTTCTGCATTTGTCGAAACTTTTGACCCTAATAAATGCAGCGTGATAAAAATTGCTTCTGAATCTGGAAATTTAATATTAAATTGTCCTTCTAAGTTGTCTTTTAACTGTGATGCAATTTGAAACTGATACGTTTGTTTCAATGTTTCAGCTTGTTCGCTTGGCACATCAAATGAAAACTTTCCCTTTAGCCTATGAATAGCGATAAGCAAATGATATATCAATCCATCAATCGCACTTTGTACAAGATGATAATCCATTTGTGTCAATGTATGAATCACGGTGTTTCTCACTTTAGTCAATTCTTCATCCGTAAATATATCTAATGTGATGAATGGCGACATTGTTTTAAAATATACTTGAATTCTGTTAGCGTAGGCACTGCGGTAAGCTTCTTCATCCCCTGTAATCATAAAGCCTTTATTTTTAATATAGGCTAATTCGAGTTGATATTGTGTTAACCAATGCTGAATCGCTTTCAAATCATTGACAATCGTTCGTCGTGATACAGCCATTGCTTGTGCCAAATCACTTGAAGTCAACGGTTGTGATGTTTCGAATAATTTTAATATGATATTTAATACACGTTCATCTTTTGATAAGTGTACATCCGTATAAATAAGTTCATCATTTTTAGACAACGTCTCTTGTAAATTGTGGATTCTAACTCCATATGATTTGTGTCGTTGTAACGTAAATTGTCTTTCTCGCTGTAGATCCTCAATATGTTCGAGGTCATATTGAATCGTACGTTGAGAGACGTCAAACATGGTTGCTAAATCTGCAATTGTAGTATATTGCTCTGATTTCACTAAAAGGTCAAAAATTTTACTTTGCCGATTATTTAACAATTGTATCAACGCCTCCTTTTATAATTGTAAGCGATTTCTTTAGTGAATAGGTGTGCAACTTATTTCGTTTTAAAATCCGCAAAATTGCATAGCTATAGCATAACATCATTTAACATATTTTCTCTTTATTTTAAAAAGTTGAAACAGCTGTCTCAACCTATTATAATTGAAAATAATTCTCAATTAAATCTAATTGGAGGTTGTTGTAAACATGTGTACAGGCTTTACTTTCCAATCACATAATAATGAAGTTATTCTAGGAAGAACAATGGATTATGACTGGCCTTTAACTGGGCATCCTGCCGTCCAGCCACGTCATTATGAATGGAAATCACGTGTCGATTATCAAGGACAAACGCTTTACGGCTTTGTTGGTACTGGCAGCGACATGGAAGGATTTATTTTTGGTGATGGCATGAATGAACACGGATTAGCCATCTCCACTCAGTACGATCGTGATTATTGCAGTTATGCCTCTCAGTGTCGTGAAGATGCTATGAACATTTCACAAAATGAAGTACTTACTTGGGTACTTGGCTACCATCAATCTATAGAAGAGTTATGTGCTCATGCGGATCAAGTTAACGTTGTAGCTGTAACTTTAAATGATATCAACGATGTACCACCATTACATTATCACGTTTCTGATGCTAGTGGTCGTACAGTCGAGTTAACATTTGACCAAGGACGTGTAGTCATTCATGACAATCCAATTGCTGTGTTGACGAATAATCCTGACTTAAATTGGCATTACGAAAATTTAAAAAACTATGTCGCAATCACACCTTATCGTCCTTCAGCCAAACAATTTAATGATGTCGAACTAACAACGCTTGGTAGTGAAGGTGGCACACGAGGTTTACCTGGCGGATTCACCTCTCCAGAGCGCTTTGTACGTGCAGCTTATCTTATACGTCATCTACAACCTTCTGATGACGATTATGCAGTTCTTGACGCCTTCAGAATTCTTGATGCTGTAAGCATTCCAAAAGGTGCCGTACGCTCACAAAATGACGATTTGCATTATACGTTATATCAAACCGTCTTTAATCTAACTTCACGCACGATGTTCGTCAAATATTATCAATCCAATCAGATTATTGAATTATCACTAACTGAATCCTTGCTTAACCAGTCGCACTTACAACTATTCGAACCAATATCTGGCATATCAACCACTAAGCTAAATTAAGCACACAGTTTTAGCATAAATATAAAAGAAGCACAAAGACGATTTTTAATGTCAAATCATCTTTGTGCTATTATTTTGTTATTGATATCCCATCCAGAAATGATTTAAAATCGAATTTTAAGCTTTTACATTGCGCGGTATCAATACAAAGGCTGAAATAACACCTAAAATCATCACAATGGCACCTGCAATAAACGAAACCATAGCTGCCGTTTCAACTGTATAGAATTGCAAACATACAGTAAATATGGTCGTATTAAAGGCAATGCCGAATGCACCACCAAGCGTCGCACCCATTTTATAAAGTCCTGTAGCAAAGCTTACTTTGTGCTCTGGCATATTAAAAATCGCAATCGTCAATCCTGGCGTTGCAACTAAGCCATTGCCGATAGCACAAATCACGTAAGCAATTGTTACAATCGCAATATACAAATGTGTCGTTAATGATGTCATACTAATCAGCATAATACCTAATGTTGGGAATAATGGACCGGCGATTAACATACTTTTACCGCCATAGCGTTTAATCGCAAGTTCACCTAAACGAATCATCGCAACTGCCATAATCGTATAAGGTACTATTACCAAGCCTGTTTGCATTTCAGTCAATCCGAGTTGCTTTTGGGCATAAACATTAAAGACAACCGTTGTTCCTGTCCCTGTATTAACCACAAAATTATTAATTGTTGATCCTAAAAAAGCTCTGTTTTTGATAATTGAAAAATCGATGAATGGTACTTTTTGTCGTTTTTCATATAAATAAAAAATAATGAGCGCCATAATCATTACAACTACAAGTGTGATAGTAAATGTACCTATCCCATAGTTAAACCCTTGTGTCATTAATATCATTAAAGCAGCAATAAACACCCCAAAAATGAACATACCAACATAATCAAATGGCTGATGATTACGTTCTGCACGAGGCACCTCTTGTTTATTCTTTAATATCCATAAAGCAACCACAGATAAAATAATAGATAAAACGAAAATACTTTGCCAATGTAAGTATTGTGATATTGTCCCACCAATATATGAAGCAAAACCAATCCCCCCAACAGTGGCAATCATCAAATAACTATATGCTTTACGTAACGTTTCCCCACTAAAACGATCCGTCACTAAGCCAATCGTAGACGGTAATAGTACCGCTGCAGATAAACCTTGAAATATACGACCAATAATCAGAAATGCTGTTAAATGGGTACTAATTAAACATATACAGCCAATAATACTTAACATCAGCCCCAATTTAGTCATTTTTAAGTTTCCAACTTTATCCGCAACATCACCTGCACCAACCATAAAAATTCCTGTGACAAACGCAACAATACTAATAGATAAGTTTAATGTCGTATCCACTGCTCCAAAAGTATGTTGTACGCTTGCACCTATATTAATAAATGACTGGGCAAACATCCAATATGTTAACACTGCCAAACATGCAGCGAGTACTAGACTTAAATCAAATTTATGGTCTTTGATAGACACATCATTCACTCCTTTAACATTCTAAGGTCAATTCCTATTGAGAATAATTATCAATTAACCATTCGTTATTATATCATGCTTCAGCTTGCAACACTATACGAATAATGACTTTTCTAATTAACGACTTCACCAAACAAATCGCATAGGTATTTTATTTACCGCTAAAATTTATTTTTTCAATTCTTTATTCATCATAAATGTAATTCATTTTATTTTTTAGTTATGCTAATATTAAGAAAATTGCAGTATATATATGCAATGATTATTTGTTAAGGAGGATTATTATGGAATGGCTTAAATTGATTGGGATATTAATTATTATTTTGGGATTTTTATTTAAGTTTGATACGATTGCGGTTATTCTTGTAGCTGCATTAATTACTGGTCTTGTATCTGGCTTAGATTTCACAGAGGTTTTGTCTATTCTAGGCAAGGCTTTCGTTGACAACCGTTTAGTTACACTCTTCATGTTGACATTGCCTATGGTTGGTTTGATTGAACGTTTTGGCTTAAAACAACAAGCTTCTAAATTAATCAGTAATGTGAAACGCGTCACCGCTGGAAGGCTACTTACACTCTATTTAATTATTCGAGAGATTGCAGGCATCGCATCCATTCGTGTTGGTGGGCACCCTCAATTTGTGCGTCCACTTATCAATCCTATGGTACAAGGTGCTTTACGTACACGTTATAATCTTACTGATGCTACGATTGATGCCAAAGATATTGAAAAGCTTAAAGCTGAAGCATCAGCAATGGAAAACTATGGGAACTTCTTCGGCCAAAATTTATTTGTTGGGGCTGCTGGGGTCTTGTTGATGGTTGGAACATTTAGCTCATTACATATTAAAGTAAACGCCATCGACTTAGTTCTTGCATCAATTCCAGTAGCAGTTATTACATTACTGCTTATATGGATTAAAAACATGATGTTAGATCGTTATTTCAATAAAAAATATGGTCGCAACGAGGTGAAAACACATGAGTCAAACAACAATTAACCACATTCTTGAATTTTTTTATATTTTAATTGGACTACAATTTTTATATACTGCTTATCGTGCTTTACGAGCTACTGATAAACAAAAACGAATTGGGACTGCACTATTTTGGACTATATTAGCTATACTTTTTATTGCTGGTCCTTATATTCCAAATGCACTTAATGGTGCGCTCGTATTATGTATGGGGGCATTAACACTCTTTAAACAAGTCCAAATTAAAAACATTATCGATGTCACTGAGAAAGAAGCTGAACGCGGATCTGACCGTTATGGTAATAAATTATTTATTCCTGCAGTGGCCTTAGCCGTTATTGCAGTTGTTGTTTCAAACTGGACGCCTTTAGGTGGTGCCATTGGCTTAGGTATTTCATCAGTACTCGGTTTAATCGCCGCTGTATGGATTATTAGACCAAAATTACACTACATCCTGTATGATAGCGATCGTTTGACACAACAAGTTGGTACTACAGGTATATTACCGCAATTTTTAGCAGCATTAGGTGTTCTCTTTACTGCTAGTGGCGTAGGCCAAGTCATTTCTAAGGGTATTTCATCATTTTTACCTGAAGGCAATCATTTTATCGGTGCTATCGCTTATATCTTAGGTATGGTGATCTTCACTATATTGATGGGTAATGCTTTTGCAGCATTCACTGTCATTACTGCAAGTATTGGTATTCCTTTTGTCATTGCACAAGGTGGCGATCCAGTGATTGCAGGTGCCTTAGCGATGACTGGTGGATTTTGTGGAACTTTATTAACACCAATGGCTGCTAACTTTAACACGTTACCTGTCGCTTTGCTTGAAATGAAACATGAATTTGGCGTCATTAAAGCACAAGCACCAATTGCTATCGCGCTAATTATTGTTCATATTGCATTAATGTATTTATGGGCATTCTAACTATAGACACGCATTCCGTAAAAATTTTAGGAGGTAATATATTTATGGACATACTCGTTACAGCATTTGATCCCTTTGGTGGAGAAAAGATTAACCCCGCATTAGAAGTCGTTAAACGTTTAGACACGAACATCGGTGCACATACTATTACTAAACTAGAAATACCGACAGTCTTTCATGAATCAAAAGATGTCATTGCACAGAAATTAGCACAACAACATTTTGATGCCGTATTAGCTATTGGACAAGCCGGTGGACGTTTTGAAATCACACCAGAACGTGTCGGTATTAATATCGATGATGCACGTATCGCTGATAACAAAGGTAATCAACCTATTGATGTAGCGATTCAGCCTGATGGTGCACCTGCATACTTCTCAAATTTGCCTGTTAAAACAATGACAGAAGCGATTAAAGCTGAAGGTATTCCAGCAAAATTATCAAACACTGCTGGCACGTTTGTCTGCAACCACGTTCTATATCAACTTGGTTATCTTGCTGATACACAATTTACAGGTCTTTTATTTGGTTTTATCCATGTTCCTTTTATTCCTGAACAAGTAACAACTAAACCTGAAACACCTTCCATGTCAATAGACACAATGACAAAGGGCTTAACTGCTGCCATAAAAGCGATATCTTATGGTGATGACCAAAAAATCGCCTTAGGTGAGACACATTAAAATATAGTTATTACATTTGTAAAGCCACAAAATGCTTTAAACAACACATTTTGTGGCTTTCATTTACTTTGTGATACAATATGTAAACGTTTTACAAAAATGAAACGATAGTCGCTTCAACGTTAATACATATATGGATTAAAATAGGTACCTCTAAACGTTGTGTTTTTAAAAAAGCTACAACTAAGATGATTCCTGAAATACCATAGACAATCCATTCTATAACATTAGATGGTCCATGAACTGCGGCAAAGGCAATGACTGAAACGATCCCCCCAACAATGGGAATTCGACGAAAAATCCCTTTAATTATGAAGGCACGAAAAATACACTCTTCTATAATTGGTCCTACAATCCCAATAGATAACAGTTGTAGTAACAATGGTACACCACTTAAATATGCATCTAATTCCTCTTGATTTGCTGTCGTAGAAATAAAAAACATTGCAATATAATCACATACAATGGATATAATGACACCAACAACAACATAAACAAGGTGCCGCTTGGTTAGCTTATTAAAATTAAAGACATGCAAATTGAATGCGTTCATTAAACCAAATATACCGACTAAAAAGGCTAGCGATAATAAATAATAGTAACCACTTTTTAAAAAAAGAAAATCTAATGATTCAGCTATAAACAATAATATGATAAACATGATACTTTGTAATAACAATTTCCAATAATGTTTCGTCGATAATTGGTATTGATGAAGCGGTTGATGTGTCTCTATCATAATATTTACCTCTCTGTCTTTTATTATGAAACTCATTGTATTACTGTCATATTTCTTCACTAATACGTATATTTCAAATACTTTATAAGCAAACTTTATCGTGCTTTTAACACAAGCACAAGTTCTTACGAAACAATTTAAGCTAATTTTAAGCATCCTTTTTTTAAAATTCTTGTGAAGCACTATAACAACTTGTAGATGATGTCAATTATATGTTACATTACTCATGTAGATGCGCAATGTTGCATTGTTATGATTTCAAAATCAACATAAAAGGGTGGGTTTATAGTGAATGATTACCATACTTCAACAGAACAGCGCTACAACGAAACAAATAGCACGATAGAAAGCAGTACCAAAAATGTAAAACCTAGAGGTAATATCATCCTAAATATTTTGATCTTTATTGGCTGGATGCTTTTATCACAAATGGTGATCTTAATAATTTTTGGAATCCTCAAGTTGTCTTCTATATTTAATTCATTCAGCGGAGCAATACTTACATGCCTATTTATAGTTATAGCGACAATCATTACGTGGCTCATTAGACGTTATTACATACGCCATTCATATGAAGAACGTCAGAAATTTAAACTAAAAGATATCGGTATTAATATTGGTTGGGCAGTATTGTTACGTGTTTTGGCACTGGCTTTTAGTTATTTGCTACATATCACAACTGGATCGGGGCAAAGCGAAAATGACAAAATGCTATTAGGTGATGCGAATCATCAGATCTCAGATGCAAGTCAATTACCTCAAATTTTTCCATTTTTGATGTTTATACTAACAATTAGTATACTCACGCCGTATCTTGAAGAGCTCATTTATAGAGGTATTTTTAAGGAAACATTATTTAGTCGTGCAGCTTTCTGGTTGCCATTAATCTTGTCATCCTTGATCTTTGCTTTACAACATAGCGTAACTGACATTATTTCAATATTAATGTTTATGTTTATGGGAATTATTTTTTATCTTGCTTATTCACGACGCGGTAATGTTCGAGATAGCATGATGGTTCATATGATTCATAATAGTACTACTGGTATTATCCTGCTCATAGGCTACTTCTATGTCTTACTTCACTAGTCAGAAAAAGGCTATGACATAAAAAATAAACAGTTTCGCAGTATTAAAAAATGGCAATTTTCTTTGGATTTATATGAAAACTGCCATTTTTATATGCTTTTATTTTTATTCAATTAATTCAAGACAATAAAACTAAAGCACGTGGCTACTCTGTTTAATTAATCATATGCCTTTGTTTTAATGCCTTTTGCTTTTAAGAACTTTTCAATTTTCTTCTGTTCTCTTCCATTGACAACGTCTCTATCCTCATTTAACTGTTTAATATCATCAAGTACAGATGCGTCATCTTTTTTAGAAAGTTCATAACTCTTCTTGTCTATTTTATTACTTGCTTTTGTATATTCACTTATTTTATTCGTGAACTTATCATAGCCACCCTTTGGTAACACGTTATTATGAATATAGCGCGCAAAATTTTGATCATTTTGATCAGTAAGTTGCATCAATTTAACAAATTCATCTTGTTGTGATGTCGTTAACTTATCATCAGAATCTATGATATCCATATAGTAGAATTTTGCATCTGTCAACTCACGATCAGTATCTAAATAAAGTTGAATATCTTGCTTCATTGTCTTTTCAGAAATTGAATCATTTGTTGTTTGTTTATTGAAAATTTGAGTAGGTATTTTTTTCTTCGTCACACTATCATCGTCATCATCGTGATCGTCTTCTGTGTCACAAGCGACAATTATGAATGACAGCAAGCATAATGTTAATATAAGTACAAATTTTTTCATAATCAAACTCCTATTTTATCTATTGTCTTAATCTCCGCCTTAACATGACTAACACTACAATAACACTCACGTAACCCAAAATAGATATGATTGACGCTTCAAAACCAAATTCACCACCTGTAAGTGCAAAGTTATGACTGTCGAGTATGTATTGAAATACTTTATCATCAACTTGTTTCTCTGTGATATAAAAGACTTGACTGATGTTCCAGAAGAAATGCAATGTCGCACTTGCCCAAATACTACGGAAGACATAAGCAGTTAATCCAAACATAACACCTGCCAAAGAACCACCAACTAATAATTGAAGAAAGCTTCCTACATTTAACGCGCCATTAAGTACGTGAATTGCGCCAAAAAATATACTCGTAGTCAAAATGGCAACAACAATATTAGTCTTTTTCTCAATATAGCCCATCAATAGACCACGAAAAACAAGCTCTTCAACTATAGCACCGGCTACAGCCACTTGGAAAATATCCCAAAATAGCGAACGGAACAACGTATCCTGTGTCTTAAAATGTGAGATTTTAAATTCCCCAGGCACAAAAATCAAATAAAATAGTATAACGCTAAGCGGTAAAATGATACCAAGTATAACCGCTCTGATATCAAAATGTGGTGATACAATTCGATAATCTACGCGTCTTTGCTTTAGTCCCTTTTCTATCATTAACCGCACAAAAAAATAAATCACAATACAATAAATTAATGCACTGATGATTATACCTATCCCTAAAAATGGAATCATCTCATCAAAAATAGCTCCTAAGGCTTGTGCAACAATAATCATCAAAAATGCTAAAACAAACATCCCCAAAATCTTTATATAGTTCATTTATGTATTTTCCTTCCCTTAAATGACTATGATTACATTAACTTCAAATACAAATACATATTATCATATTTTTCAATAAACTAATAATTCTCTTAAACCATCATATATAACATCAACTATTTTCAGTTCACAAATTAGTTAAAAACCTATAATTCCTCATGTTTATGACTTTTTACACACTTCTATATGCAAAATTTCGATTGTAAACGTTTACTAAAATGCATGTAATATGTTACTATATATATGAATATTAAAACATTTGTTTATATTAAAAACATATGTTTATAAGGAGGTGCACAGATGAATAAAAATGAACAAGCAATTTTCAACTTGGTTAAAGAAAACCCTTATATTACACAACTTGAATTAGCTGAACGCATAGGATTATCACGACCGGCAGTTGCAAATATTATTTCAGGATTAATGCGCCAACGATACATACTTGGTAAGGCTTATGTCATAAATGAAGAAAGCCCGATTGTTTGCATTGGCGCGGCTAACGTCGATCGCAAATTCTATATTGATACACCCTTACAACCAAAAACATCTAATCCTGTTTTCTCCTCCAGATCCATCGGTGGTGTTGGTAGGAATATTGCAGAAAATTTAGGCCGTTTAGGAGAGAAAGTGACCTTTTTAACTGCAAGTGGTAATGATAGTGAATGGGATATGATTAATAGAATGTCTTCACCTTTCATGGATTTAAGCGCCATACAACCAATAGAAAATGCTAGCACAGGCTCATACACTGCTGTCATTAAAGATGGCGATATGGAATATGGCTTTGCTGATATGGAAATCTATGAACAGATTACACCTGATTTTTTAGCACGTTATGCACAAATTTTAACTAAAGCAAAGTGTCTCGTTGCTGATTTGAATTTACCTAAAAGCGCGCTAGAATTTCTTAGTGCTTTTGCCCAAAAGAATCATATTAAGTTTGTTATCGTGCCAGTTTCTTCACCTAAGATGGTACGCATGCCTCAATCCTTGCACGCCGTAGATTGGTTAATCATCAATCGTGATGAGAGTGAGACATATCTTAATATGTCAATTCGCAATATTTCTGACATGCAACGTGCTGCAGAAAAATGGGTTGAACTCGGCGTGTCTAATGTCATCATTACAAACGGTCTTGAACCACTTATTTTTAAAAATTGTCATACAAAACACATCGTACCTATTTCTCCAGCACAGCATTTTGTCGATGCGACTGGAGCTGGTGACTCCTTTACTAGTGCAGTGATTTATAGTTGGCTCAATGACTTCTCACTCCAAGATATTATTAAATCCGGCATGGTCAATTCTTTAAAAACGGTTGAAACAAATTATACCGTACGTCAAAACCTTGATAATGAACAACTTAAACGTGATATGGAGGAATATAATTATGAAGCAATATCTTGAATTTTCAAGCGAAGTAGCTGAAGCGAAAAAGCATAATCAACCGATCGTCGCTTTAGAATCAACAATCATTTCTCATGGTATGCCCTACCCTCAAAATATCGAAATGGCCAAAAATGTAGAGCAAATCATTCGTGACCATGGTGCTGTTCCAGCGACGATTGCTTTGATAAATGGAAAAATTAAAATCGGCTTAAACGAGGCAGATTTAGAAACACTCGCACATAGTGAAAATGTTGCTAAAGTTTCTCGTCGTGATTTACCAGAAATCATTGCTACTAAACGCATTGGTGCCACAACTGTAGCATCTACAATGATTTGTGCAGCATTAGCTGACATACCATTCTTTGTCACTGGTGGTATTGGTGGCGTGCATAAAGGTGCAGAAGAAACCATGGATATTTCTGCAGATTTAGATGAGTTTGCAAAAACAAATGTTAGCGTTATCTGTGCAGGCGCTAAATCAATATTAGATCTGCCAAAAACAATGGAATATTTAGAAACAAAAGGTGTGCCTGTTATTGGCTACCAAACAGACGAACTGCCCGCATTTTTCACTAGAGAAAGTGACGTAGCATTGACAAGTCGTGCAGACACACCCGAAGAAATAGCACGTATTTTTAAAGCTAAACAAGATTTACATCTTGAAGGTGGTATGGTCATTGCTAATCCAGTTCCTGAAAAAGATGAACTACCTAAAGACTACATCGATGCAATCATTGATGATGCTGTCAAAGAAGCAAAAGTTCAAGGAATCCACGGGAAAGATTCTACACCATTCTTACTCAAAACAATTGTTGAAAAAACTGCAGGAAAAAGTTTACAAACAAATATTAAATTAGTTGAAAATAACGCTGTCGTTGGTGCTCAAATAGCGGTTGCTTTCAATCAACTGTAGGTGATAATCATGTCAATACTATTTGGGATGTTAGGTGTTGCTTTTGCTTTAATCGTAGCATTTATTTTTAGCTTTAATAGGAAAGCAATTGACTATAAAAAACCATTGATTATGTTAGTAATCCAAGTACTGCTTGTCTTATTTATGATGAACACCACGATAGGTTTACATATTCTGACCGCCATGGGAACTTTCTTTGAAGGGCTGATGAACATTAGTAAAGCTGGTATAGATTTTGTATTTGGAGACTTGCAAAATAAAGGTGGCTATAATTTCTTCTTAAATGTGTTATTGCCATTAGTGTTTATTTCAGTGCTCATTGGCATATTAAATTATTTCAAAATCTTGCCTTTCATTATTAAAGTTGTCGGTTATATTATCAATAAAATTACACGCATGGGAAAACTAGAAAGCTATATTGCTATTTCAACATCGATGTTAGGTCAACCTGAAGTTTACTTAACAGTTAAAGATATTATTCCAAAGCTGTCTAAAGAAAAGTTATACACGATTACAACTTCAGGGATGAGTGCAGTTAGTATGGCAATGCTAGGCTCTTATATGCAGATGATTGAACCAAAATACGTTGTAACTGCCGTTATGTTAAATATCTTCAGCGCATTAATTATCGCAAGTATCATCAATCCTTATCATTCTGATGACAAGGAAGTAGATTTAAACGTGATTGATACACAAGCAACAAACAAGAAGACGGTAAATGGTTCAACTAAAGCAAAGAAACCTGCATTCTTCCAAATGATTGGAGACAGCGCGATTGATGGTTTCAAGATTGCAGTAACGGTCGCCATCATGTTACTCGCATTTATCTCATTAATGAAAGGCATTACAATTGTCTTTGATCTGGTGGGTCTAGACTTCAAACAAATCATTGGTTATATTTTTGCGCCAATCGCTTTTATTATGGGTGTACCATGGGAAGAAGCGATTCGTGCTGGATCGATTATGGCTACTAAATTAATTACGAATGAGTTTGTTGCGATGTTAGACTTCCAAAAGATAGCTTCATCTTTATCACCTAAAACACAAGGTATTATTTCGGTATACTTAGTCAGTTTCGCCAACTTTGGGACAGTTGGTATTATGGTGGGAGCCATCAAAGGAATTAGTAGTGAGCAAGGCAATAAAGTAGCGACATTTGCACTACGACTACTTTTAGGTGCAACTCTAGCTTCAATCGTGTCAGCAAGCCTTATCGGTTTGGTATTATAATGACATCATCCTCTACACTATCGTAGCTCTTAAATCCAATAAATATATATACGAACGTGGGACATAAATCCCAATATAATAGCACAAAGATGATTTAAAATTAAGAATCGTCTTTGTGCTTCTTTATATAATCCATACTTAATATGTGTCTTTAACATTAACAAATATGATTAAGACGTACTTTTCTTGTGGATTTATACTAAAAAGGTCTGGACATTAAGTTCTTAAACAATGTAAAAAAGACAATTTCTATTAAAATTATTTAATAGAAATTGTCTTTTCTCTTATGTATTAGATAATATACAGCTCGTTATCATTTTAGGGGGATAAGATGTAGTCCCACGATAGTGTTTGAATTCATCAAATTCATTATCTGGGATTGTTTCAACAATT
>NZ_KV830900.1:0-2443 GCF_001836955.1 Staphylococcus sp. HMSC063A07 | reverse complement strand
ATAGCAATAAATTTTCTCGGCATAAATGCGTGGTCTACTTCTTTTTATTCTTCTTATTTTTTTCATTTGCTGAAATTATAATCGGTAACAAACCACAACAAATAACGATTATCAAAAACAAAGTAACATTCATAAAAAACGACTCCTTTTTTAGTAAATTTTATCAAAAGTTTTATCGCTTTACAGGTCTATTTTCCAACGTTATAATCTAGTTAATTCCCGTAAGGGCGCACTTATGCGTTCTAAAAGAACGCGTGCAAAAACCATAATCGACCTTCGTCGATTTTTTTATTTCAAAATTAAAGAAACGGCTTGAGATATTCCGAGCAGTTATAAAAATTAATTTGTCTTGAATATTGCTACTACATTCTTGAAAAAGTGATGTAGATTTATAGCCCATAACTTTTTTGAATTACATCGACGATACGGCGTCGAAAGAAAAATAAATAGACCGTATGAAAGAAAAAGCTACCTCACTTTATCTGGGGTAGCTTTTATTTTTTATGCCCTTATTTTGAATTTTAAGGGGGCATTTTAAAGAATTAGGGGTTATTTATATAGTTTTATACCTAAAAACCTATATCGGCTCTTAAAACGCAAATGAGAGCCAAATAAAAATAATTGCTTTTCACAAACAAAAATTTGAGCAAAACCAGTGTCGAATTTTTGAGACACTGCCCATCTACATGCAAATTTAAAAATTGGCATAAAAACTGGGCAACCATGCCGGTTGAACGCTATAGTTCCTGCAGGGGCAAAAAAGCATAAAAAAACGCTAGCTTTGATAAGCTAACGTTACAAATTTTTTAAGAAATAATTTTGTTTTTCAAAATTCCAAATAGCCGTAATTGAATGGGCTTTTTGTTCTTCTTCAGTCGTTTTTTCTTCATCGCTCGTTTGAATTAAATTACCTTCTTCGGCATCGTCTAAATTTAAAAGTTTATGTTTTTGTTTAAGTAAACCACCGTAACTTAACATACGTTTTCGGTATAAACCTTTTTCCAAGTCATTCACGATTTCTTGATTTCTTTCATCATCATCAGTTAAAAAATCAGATGACTTAACCGAATATTTAGAGGTTTCTTTGATTGCTGCTTGAATATCTTTATCGCCTTTTTGATTTGGTTTGATCGCTTTGATATTTGCTACGGGTCGATAATTTACTTGTAATGCTTTTTGCCATAAATCGACCCATTCAGTCTGCGTAATATAATTTTCTTTTTTTCTAAAATACGCATTTTCAACACATAACAAAACATGCATATGTTGATTATAACTTCCGTCATTCTCATTAACTGTAACTTCAGTTGAACGCATAAAACCAACTAAATTCTTACTAACTTTTTTGTATTTAGTTAATCTATGAAAAGCTTTTGTTAAATGTTTTAAACTTTGTTCTAAAGTATCTCCGTCTATCGCATTTCTTGTTGAAAGAGTTAAAAACAACCAACGCGCTTTCGGTTTTTCTTTAACCACTTCTTCAATCACTCTTTGAGCTTGATAACTATTTTTCATAGCACGCCTCCAATTACAAACTGGGCATAATTTTGATTTACAAAACCATGTCTTATGTAACTTCAAATAACCTTCATCAGTTGGCTTGAACTCTAAGACGTTACCACATTGTTTTACGTTAAAAGCCTTTTTAATTTTTAAAATTTCCAGTATATCTGCATAGCTCACATTATCAATTTTCTTTTCTTTCCATGGGCGTTGTTTCCCACTTTTAGTCATATCTTTTAATGTTTCATTATCTTGATTTTCGTCTATATATCCTGTAGTATAAAAATGCATATAAGAGCCCCCTGTATTTGGTTTTTTCTAGACAATTAAATCTTAATACAGGGGTTTCTTTATGTCAAAAATTTCTTTCACGCATAAAAAACAGCTCAAACACTCTCACATCAACATTTGACGAGCGATTTCAAAAAGATTGTTATTTCTATATAGTATCAAGACAAGAAGAAACTCGTTTTCAACTCGTTTCTAAAACCTAAAAAACATTAGATGTAATAATCAAAACTAAAGCACATATAATAGCTATCGCAGCACAATAAATACTCTTTTTATAACTAACTCTTTTATTACTTTTACTTATAATTTTATAAATTTCATTTCCCCAAAGAACCAAAGCAGAAATTCCAAATACAATAAACCCTATTCCAAATACATAACCTAAAAAGTCTAAAATCATAATTTTTTACCTCCTTAAACATTGTTTAAGTCAATAGTAACAATGTAAAAGAATAAGAAAACTAACAGATTTGTAAGTTTCTAAATTGCTTTATTCCAATTGCTTTATTGCCATTGAGCCTCGGAACCCTTAACAAACCCGAAAACTGTCGACTCGTCGGACTAATAGCTCACGCTATGCCGACATTCGTCGCTACAGTTTAGTTAAGGGTTCTTCTCAATAGCAATAAATTTTCTCGGCATAAATGCG
>NZ_KV830899.1:0-29044 GCF_001836955.1 Staphylococcus sp. HMSC063A07 | reverse complement strand
TGTCACAGTTAAAGTAGGCGATCCAGATAGCGGAAAATATGAACCAAAAGTAACACCAATCACAAAAGATTTTGGCACACCAACAACAGCGGATGATGTAATCAAAGCAGTAACCGTGCCAAACTATCCAAGTGATAAACCAGCACCAAAAGTAACTGTAGATAATCCAAGTACATTGCCAAACGGTAAAACACCAGGTACTGTATATGTACCAGTAACAGTGACATATCCAGATGGATCAAAAGATCATGTAACAGTTTCTGTAACTACTAGACCAAATAAACCATCTGAATCAGTACAACCAGTTCAACCAAATGAACCAGTTCAACCAGCTAAAGACGCAACACCTTTAGTCGATGGAAATCATGTAACTGTTGATACGCAAAATCATGCAAAAACAGCTACTAACCAATCAACTCTAGATAATAAACATCAAGCACCAGCTAAAGCTTCTGAACAGAAATCTTTACCTGATACAGGTCAAAAAGAAACTACAAATACAACATTATTCGCTGGCTTGTTCGCAGCATTAGCTACAGCTATGTTTGTATCTAGAAAACGTCGTAAAGACAACAAATAATAGTCAGTATATTAGTATTTAATGTTTAATATAATGACATTAAATTGGCCTAGCGAGGAGACAAATTATTCCTCGTTAGGCCTTTTTTAATACAAAATTTTATACTTATAGTAGACTACTCATATAATTCTTCTATAGGAATCAACCGTCCTTCGCTATCTCTATGTAATCCCATACGTTCTAATATATCTTCTTCAGAGTCGATATTAGTCATATTAATCTTATAGTCTTCTTTTAATTTCTTTTGGTTTAAGAAAAACAATACTGCAAGTAAAATATTTGTAAATATTAATAAATTTTTCATTGCAATAGCTCCTGTTAGATAATTTATTTTACTTTCATAGAAAGAAATCCATTAATTGTCGGATAAAAAGTGATATCATTTGAAGGTAATGTCATATTTTTGTTGTAAGCATATCTAATATTTAATGGTTTATAGTTATCATATATAACGAATACATTATAAATGCCTTTGCTAAGGTCATTTAGAATTGTTTCAGGTAGTTTAATTGTTAACAAGTCGTGGTTGATTGAATAATCTGATAAAAATATAGAATGCATAAAATTTGATCGACTTGCTAATTGAATGCCACTAATTGAAAGTTCAGATAAATTATGGATTGCTAATTGTAAATAGACAGACTTTTGAACTTGTTGTAAATTTTTAGTTGTTGCAAGTGGGTCTCTCACTTCAAAACGATAATCGTCTACGCTTATTAGCGAATAATGTTGTTGATTGGGCTTAGTTAGAAGTTTAGCACCGCTATTGTACCAAGCAAAAAAGGCGTTAAATTTATCAACATCGTCGTGATAAATTGCATTTATTACATCATCATATTTATGAGCAACGTTTGGTATAATATAATCACGTATATATGGATGTGTGCATATTTTTTTAATAATATCAAACACGCTAATTTTTTGCGTGAAATTTAAATTAATAAACACTTTTGAATTACAATTATTGAATAAATCATATTCAACAATGCGTAATAAAAATTTATCTCTAATTTTTTTATCTGAGATGTTTAAAGCAGACTTAAATATGATGTAATCACTTTCTCTTTTTGTTAAAAAATCTGATTTTTTAACGATAGAAACATTATCTGTTGAACGATTTAAATAGTTAGCTACGATAGGCGTCGTTGTAACATGATGTGCATTCACAAAGGCAGTCATAAAGAATAATTTGTCCTCACCAAAATGTAAGTTCAGAGGAAATTGAATGTTATTTTCAATAATCAACGATCTTTTAATAAATTTGCCACTGGGTCCCATATAATAATAAAGATAGGGAATATCGCTGCCTGGTTTATCTATATGTTCATCAATCGTCATAAATTTGGCATGAACGGTTGTATTACCATCTTTATATTTTATTACTTTCGCAATAATCAGATCGGTATCGTAAATAACATATTTGTTGGCTATCTTTTCTAAAATATTTAAATCTAACCAATCGTCACCATCGAGGAAGTAAATATAGTGGCCATGACTTAATTGAATGCCTAGATTGCGCGGTGCGGATGGGCCGCCACTGTTAAGTTCTAACTGATGAATTGTAAGATTATTTGCATTAAATGTCTGTAGTTTATTAAAAGTATCATCAGTCGATTTATCATCGATGACTATTATTTCATATAAATCGTTATTTAACGTTTGGTTTATTACAGAATTCAATGTTTTTTCAATAGTTTTATCATTATTAAAGGTAGTCACTATTATAGAAAAAAATGGTTTATTCATAAAAACGGTCCTCAATATATTAATTATAATATTTTGTTTCTCATTACATTATAACTTGTTAATTGATATAATGTAATTAGAATTCTGAAATTTACAATATTTTAACAATCATATGAGAATATAACTGATATTATAAAGCTTATTAGAGCTTAGCTATAAGGTAATTGGAGGGAAATGAGTTGCATAAAATAACACAAGAAGGCACGGTTTTACATATATTATTTGATAGACCGGACAAAGTGATTCACCGAATTTTTGTAAAAAATGAATTTGATTCTATTGAATATGATAATGCAAGTGGCAGTAATCACTTTAAAATCAATTTGTTAGAAGTTGCTGAACATTTTAAATCACAAGATGATCCTAAAATCTATATTATTGTGGAAGAATCTACTGATATTTTAACTACACAAAGAACTTTAAAGGTTTTCAACGAAGATTTTGAAGTGGAAAATTTAAGTGCTGTTGTTGAAAATAATTGCATCATTTATCCATACATTACTAAAAATGGCTTTTTACATTTATCAATGAGTGACTATGTGCCAAGTAAAATATATTTTTCTCGCAGACATATTGATTCCTTGAAAATGAATAATCGTCAAGCACAAATTGATGGACAGTTTGCGATTATAAACTCACATTTAACTACAACACATTTATTAATAAAAACGAGATTTACGGATAGAGAAAAAAGGATAGCCATTGTACCTCAATTAAATGGCAATAACAAGAATGCAGCAACATATGATTTTTCAGCAGATATTTATGATGAACTGATAGAATTCATGCAGTATCCATATGATAGTGGTGATATCATAGATATTTTTCTAGAAATACAAGTTCAAGAAGTATTAGAGCCGATTAAATATAAATTAGGAAATCCACGCATTTTAGCCGAGCGTTTTTTAAAAGGTGAAATCATAACGGAATACAATAATGAAATCATTTCAATTACACCATATTTCACAATGAAAGGGCGCAATCTTTCATTCAGAATTAACCGTTATAGTATCGAGAGTTATTTACAATATATAAACAATATTAAAAAAACCAACATACACCATATACTTAAAAAAGAACAAGAAAAGATTTGGGTGATTGGTGAAAAATCATATAAAGCGCAGGATAATGGGTATCATTTCTTTAAATATATGCGTACACATTATCCGGAACGACCTGTGTACTATGTTATTGAAGAAAGCTCAAAGGAAGCCGAACATGTGCTGCCTTTAGGTAATGTCATATTTTATAAGACACCAGAACATTTTGATATTATGCTTCAAGCAGACTATATTTGTTCGACACATCATCCAGAGCTACTATATCCAACAAACAGTCAAATATACACACGAAAAATCAAAGCAATAAAGGTGTTTTTGCAACACGGCGTTTTAGGAACAAAAAATTTATCACAAATTAATGGAAATCAATTAAAAGATTTTAATGTCGACCTCTTTGTAACAAGCTCGGAACGTGAAAAAGAAATTGTTGTCAGAGATTTGAAGTTTGATAATAATCAAGTTGTTGTGACAGGTTTAGCCAGATTTGATGAGTTATTTAATCCTGATAATCAGGTGAAGAATCAGCTGCTTATTATTCCTACATGGCGTGACTGGTTAATCAATAGTGAGCAACTTATTGAGTCGGATTATTTGAGTAGAATCAATGCATTACTCTATAGTTCTAAAATCAAAGAGGTTGTTGACCAAGGTATAGAAGTTATTTTCTGTTTGCATCCTAACATGCAACCATTTATTGATTTATTTGATGTGCCTCCGTATGTCACATGCATTAGACAGGGTGACGTAGATGTTCAACAATTGATTAAAGAAAGTAAATTAATGATTACGGATTATTCAAGTGTCGCTTTTGATTTTAGTTTCTTGTATAAACCTGTGATATATTATCAATTTGATAAAGAAAGATTTCTAGGTAAAGATGGTTCGCATATTGATATTGAGCAGGAATTACCTGGTGTGATAGTTAATTCACTAGCATCATTAGAACAAAAACTTAGTCATTATGTTAATCATAATTTTGAGGTTGAAGATGAGATTAAAGCAAGGGCGAATCAATTTATAAAGTATCGTGATCAGCATAATAGCTGTAGAATTTATAAAGCAATCAGCTATTTTAAAGCACAGTATACTTTGAAAAATAAAGTTAAATATGATATTGTTTCACAGCATCTATTTAAACGGTTTAGAAAAAATAAATACTATTTCAAAACAATGGATAAGTATAATTCTGTAGTATCAAAAGTATTACCAACTAAAAAAGACTTAATTGTGTTTGAAAGTAATGTCGGAAAAACGGTTGGAGATAGTCCGAAAGTAATTTATGATACATTAAAGCAGTATCATCATCATTATGATATCGTGTGGGTGACAAATCAGGATTACCCTTTCAATGATCCACATGTGACAACTGTGGAAAGATTATCACCTGAATATTTCCATTATCTTTCTCGAGCAAAATATTGGATTAATAATCAAAATTTTCCATACTATCTTGCTAAGCCAAAAGACACCATCTATATTCAAACATGGCATGGAACACCTTTGAAAAAAATGTTAAACGATGTTGATACATTTGAAGGTAGAGATGAGGGTTATAAAGATCGAGTAAATCAGGCCATTAAAAATTGGGACTATCTTATTTCACCTAGCCCATACGCAAGTAAATGTTTTAAATCAGCTTTCAACTTTAAGAAAGAAATATTAGAAATAGGCTATCCTAGAAATGATATTTTTTACAGCAATAATGAAGCCCAACTAGAAGTAAAGAAAAAGATGATTAAACAAAAACTAGGCATTAAAGATCAGCGTAAAGTTATTTTATATGCACCAACATTTAGAGACGATGATATTAATAAAGCTAAAAAACACATCATTAAATTACACATGGATTTACAAAAAATGAAAGAAAATTTCGAGGAAGAGTACATTCTTATATTACGACCTCATATTATCATTAGTAATGCATTACATTTAGACGCATCATTAGATGAATTCGTAATTAATGCTAGTGCATATGATGATATTAGTGATTTATATTTAATCACAGATATTTGTATTACCGATTATTCTTCGGTTATGTTTGACTTTGCTAACACTAAAAAACCGATGTTATTCTTTACCTATGATTTGGATTATTATAAAAATCAATTAAGAGGTTTTTATTTTGATTTTGAACAAACTGCACCAGGACCACTGGTACGTACAAATGATGAATTAATTGATGCAATCAAACGAATAGAAACTGTTCGAGAACATTATGGTGAGAAGTATGATGCGTTTTATGAGCGATTTTGTCGATTTGAAACTGGTCATGCTGCCGAAGCAATTGTCAAAAGATTTTTCTTAAATTAAATCACGGTGTTACTCTTGAATCAATGATATCACTTAGCCATTAACAAAAGACAAATATTAAGACAATAAAAAACTGAGCCAAGCAACAGTTGTGTAAACAACCTTGTTTGGCTCATTATTTATGAATGAAACAATTCTGACAAACAATGCGATGATTATCAGGATTTATTTTTATGATTTACGATATTTTAAGCGAGCAAAAGCATCGTGCTGATGGATAGACTCTTCGTTACGACATTCAATATCAAAACCATCTATCCACTCAAAATCAACGAGGTCAGCAGCAATTAAGCGAATCAAATCTTCGACAAAACGTGGATTTTCATATGCGCGTTCAGTCACACGTTTTTCATCTGGACGTTTTAAAATAGGGTATAGGATCGAACTTGCATTCGCTTCCATGGCGTCCAAGATTTTCTCCTTGTAATCATCTACAATTTGTTCATCTTTATCTAAGTATGCTTTAACAGTAACAATTCCGCGCTGATTATGTGCAGAGTATTCACTAATTTCTTTAGAACATGGACATAGTGTAGTTACTGTTGCTTCTATCGTAAGCTCTTTACGGGTAATATTATTGCCTTCAATTGCCAGGCCATATGTGACATCTGCATTACCTACTGCTTTAATGTTTGTTACTGGACTATAGCGATCAAAGAACCATTTTCCTTTAACATCGACACCAGCTGAATTTTGTTTCATATTTTCTTGTAGTGTCCGTAATACTTGATACAATGTGCTGTAGTCCAATTCTAGGCCATTACTGTAATGCTTTTCAACGCTTTCTAAGATTCTACTCATATTAATCCCTTTTTCATTTTGTGTTAAGCTAGTCGAAAAACTAAATGTCCCGGCTGTTTGATATTGATTAATACGAACAGGGTACACAAGGTTTTTTATACCAACTTCTTCAATTTCAAAAAGGAAATTTTTATGTGTGCTTTGTAAGTCTGTCATGTCTTGTTTCGTCGTTGGTTTTGTACCTTCGACAGGATCAACTGAGCCAAAGTGTTTCCAACGACCTTCTCGTGTTGATAAATCAAATTCAGTCATATTTCAAACTCCCCTTATGCTTTAAAATGATAAGTCCAGAATGGTTCTACTTCTAAGAAACTTTGCGTTTCACCATCAATTTCAGGACTTGCTAATTGTTTTAAAAACGGACCTGTTTGTGATGCATGAGCTTCAAATGCTTTTAATTTTAGTTCTTTATATTTTGAAATATCATTTAAAATATCTGGTTCTCCTAAATGTTCGATTGCATCATTACTAAATGCGACTAATTGTAAACGAGGGCGCTGTGCAGCGGGCATACGTTTTACAGTTCTAATCACAGCGTCTGCAGTAGCTTCATGGTCAGGATGTACTGAGTAATTAGGATAAAAAGAAATAATGACAGAAGGATGTGTTTCGTCAATTAATCCTTGTATCATTGCATCCATTTGCGCATGAGGTTCAAATTCTACTGTTTTATCTCGTAAACCCATTTTTCTCAAATTTGTAATTCCTAAAATATTTGCGACGTTGTCAAGTTCTTGTTCTCTAATATCTGGTAAGGATTCTCTTGTTGCAAATGGTGGATTACCTAAATTACGTCCCATTTGTCCTAATGTAAGGCAAGCATATGTTACAGGTACTCCTGCCTCAATATAACTTGCTATCGTCCCAGCAGATGAGAAGGTTTCATCATCTGGATGTGGAAATATAACGAGTACATGACTTTCATCATTCATGACTGTACCTCCTCTATAATGTGAATGGCTTATCACTGATTTCAATAGTGGCAGCCAATTGTCCTTCATAATTAAATCCAGCAATTAAAAATTCATTATTATTGTTGACTTCGAAGTGTGTGAGTCCTTGTACATAGACCCAGCCACCATCACGAAGTTTGAGACCAACGCGGTAAGGATCTTTGCCTCCGCCTTTAAGTTGTGCGTGTTCATATGTGACTTGTATATTTCTTAAAAACGTCCCCGCATTAAAAACACGTTGGTCGAAATGGTTTGCATACGCACCATTTGTTGTTTCAACGTGTAAATAAACAGGTTTATTTTCGTATGATGTGAGTCTTTTTTGTACTTCTATTTCATTAATTGGTTCCAACACATTCACTCCTTGTGCCATACAACATGTTTATCATTCTATTTTACTAAAAAGAACAGCGTAATTGTATATCTCTGCTCAATTTATTTAAAAAAGTAACAATAACGTTGTCATTATACATATAGACTATGCGAATACTTCAGTTAAAAGTTAATTGTTAGAGAAAAATCTAGTCGTTTAAAAAAAGATGAGACGGGTAAACTGCTAACTAGAAATAGAAAAACAAATAATGATTTATATAACATTAATGTTGAAAGGATGTTTGCATTGGAATTACAATTAGCAATCGATTTATTAAACAAAGAAGAAGCGGCAGAATTAGCTAAAAAAGTTGAGGAATATGTAGATATCGTAGAAATAGGTACGCCTATTGTTATCAATGAAGGGTTACCAGCCGTTGAACATTTAAATAAAAATATAAATAATGCAAAAGTATTAGCAGATCTTAAAATAATGGATGCAGCAGATTATGAAGTAAGCCAAGCGATTAAATTTGGCGCAGACGTTGTAACTATTTTAGGTGTTGCTGAAGATGCTTCAATTAAAGCAGCAGTTGAAGAAGCGCATAAACATGATAAACAACTATTAGTAGATATGATTGCTGTTCAAGATTTAGAAAAACGTGCGCAAGAATTAGATGATATGGGTGCTGATTATATTGCAGTGCACACAGGTTATGACTTACAAGCTGAGGGACAATCGCCATTAGATAGCTTACGTAAAGTTAAATCTGTAATTAAAAATTCTAAAGTCGCCGTTGCTGGTGGTATTAAACCAGATACGATAAAAGAAATCGTTGCTGAAAATCCGGACTTAGTTATTGTAGGTGGCGGTATTGCTAACGCTGAAGATCCTGTAGAAGCGGCTAAACAATGTCGTGATGCGATTGAAGGTAAATAATATGTCTCAATTTACAAATTACCGTCTTATTCTTGAAGAGCTAGAGCGTACGTTATCACATGTTCAAGATGAACAATACGACCGTTTTGCGAATGATGTAAATGGTGCACAAAGTATATTCACTGCAGGTAAAGGGCGTTCGGGCTTTATTGCGAATAGCTTTGCGATGCGTCTAAATCAATTAGGTAAAGATGCGTACGTCGTAGGGGAATCAACAACGCCGTCTATCAAAGAACATGATTTATTTGTAATCTTGTCTGGTTCAGGCTCAACAGCGCATTTACGTTTGTTAGCTGAAAAAGCCCAAACAGTAGGTGCTAAAGTCGTATTATTAACCACAAATCCTGATTCTCCAATTGGGGAGTTAGCAGAAACGGTGATTGAATTACCTGCTGGAACTAAATATAACGCAGAAGGTTCAGAACAACCTTTAGGCAGTTTATTTGAACAAGCTGCACTCCTGTTTTTAGATAGTGTGGTACTTGGACTCATGGATACGTTTAATATTGATGAAGAAACAATGCAAAATAATCATGCTAATTTAGAATAAAAATTTATATATAATATATTCATTAGCCCGTTGAAATAGTAAATTTCGATGGGCTTTATTAATTAAATGATGTGCTTAAAAGTCTTATTTTACATAAATGAGTTACTAGTAAAAAGAGCAGTAACCACGTTGGTTTTTAGCGAAATAGATACAAAATGCCATTCTAATCGAAATAAATAAATATTAATAAAAGTGAATACATATAGATTATACAAAATATTGCATATGATTGGATAAATATATAGCGGGTATAGTTAGATGACATATTATATTTTATATAACACCGGATTTATGTTGAAAAAACAATATAAATTTTTGACAACTTTTATTGCCTTTAAAGTGAGTATTCGCTAGATTGACAACATTTTTCAAAATCCTTAAGTCATTGATATTAATGGAGATATAAGCATTATTAAAACGAGTGGGAATATGCCGGAATCCCTATGTTTAACTATGCGATAGTGAATATTTAAAGTCAAAATGTAGCGGGCAATATTTCAACGCAATTTACTATAACACGATAAAGCATTAAAAATTTATATAAATATAATTAAAAATTCTGTAAAATGAATAAACTTGAATTTTAAAAATTAATTTTTCTTTAATCGATTTGACATTATAAATTAATAACGTATAATTATGTAACATATTACAAGGGAGTGTATCATTCATGGATTTCGAAAAAGAAAATATTAACATGGTAAACGCTCAAAAAGCCAAAAAAACTGTTATCGCAACAGGAATTGGTAATGCCATGGAATGGTTTGATTTTGGGGTTTATGCCTACACAACTGCATACATAGGTGCAAACTTCTTTTCTCCAGTTGAAAACGATCAAATTCGACTAATTCTTACTTTCGCTGCGTTAGCGATTGCTTTCTTATTACGACCAATTGGGGGAATTGTTTTTGGCGTTATAGGAGATAAATATGGTCGGAAAGTCGTATTAACAACGACAATTATTTTAATGGCGTTTTCAACGTTAACGATTGGTTTGTTACCCAACTACGATACTATAGGAATTTGGGCACCAATACTATTACTACTTGCTAGAGTGTTGCAAGGGTTCTCTACAGGAGGAGAATATGCTGGTGCAATGACATACGTAGCAGAGTCTTCTCCAGATAAAAGCCGTAATCGTTTAGGCTGTGGTTTGGAAATTGGGACATTATCAGGTTATATAGCAGCTTCAATTATGATTGCCATTTTAAGTTATTTATTAACGGCAGAACAAATGCAATCATAGGGCTGGAGAATACCGTTTATTCTAGGTTTATTCCTTGGTTTATTTGGATTATATTTACGTCGTCGCTTAGAAGAATCACCTATTTTCGAAAATGATATTGAAACGGCGCCACAACGAGATAATATTGGTTTTTTAACTATTATTCGTTACTATTACAAGGATATTTTAGTCTGTTTTGTAGCGGTTGTATTTTTTAACGTAACAAATTATACAGTCACTGCATATTTACCGACTTACTTAGAACAAATAGTAAAATTGGATGCGACAACAACAAGTGTGCTGATTACTTGTGTGATGGCTATTATGATTCCATTAGCACTTATGTTCGGTAGAATTGCAGATAAAATTGGTGAGAAAAAAGTGTTCTTAATAGGTACGGGTGGTTTAACACTATTAAGTATCGTTGCTTTTAGCTTATTGAATACTCGCTCATTACCACTGATTATTGTTGGTGTACTAGTATTAGGATTCTTCTTATCAACATATGAGGCGACAATGCCTGGATCGTTGCCAACAATGTTCTATACGCATATTAGATATCGAACATTGTCTGTAACCTTTAACTTATCAGTGTCATTATTTGGTGGTACGACACCACTTATAGCTGCTTGGTTAGTAAACTACACAAACAATATTTTAGCACCTGCATATTATTTAACTGCGATAAGCGTCATTGGTTTTGTTGTCATTTCATTACTGCATTTCAGTATGGCTGGAAAATCATTGAAAGGTTCTTATCCTAATGTCGATAGTGAAGAAGACCGTAGATACTTCGAAGAGCATCCTAAAGAGGCATTATGGTGGGTACAAGAACGTAAAGAAAAAGAAGACTTTTAGTATGACAATTAGACGTGCATGTCAATTTATGATGAATTGGCACGCACGTTATTTGTTTTTGTCGCTAAATTTGAATAAAAGGCGACGTCATTTTGTCAATCTTATGAACAGACTAGGTTATCGTGCTAACACGTTTTATAATATGGATAACTTATATGATAAAGGTGATTAATATGATAACGAAAGAAACAATTGTTGCAGAAGTAGTGACTGATTATCCAAAAGCAGCAGATGTTTTTAAGCATGCAGGCATAGATTTTTGTTGCGGTGGTGCTATTTCAATCGAACAAGCAAGCCAAAAGAGTAAATTATCGTTAGAAGCGTTGTTATCACAGCTTCAACAACTCGAAAGACAAAGTGAGCCAGGTGGCGGTTTAAATCCTAAATATTTAAGCGTGGCCTCATTGATTCAGTATATTCAAGCTGCGTATCATGAACCACTAAAGGAAGAATTAAAACAACTAACGCCATATATAACAAAAGTAGCTAAAGTACATGGGCCGCAACACGATTATCTCATTGAGTTAAAAGCGTTATATACCCAATATAAAAACAACATGACTGCACACACGGCACAAGAAGATGATCATGATTTTCCTAAAATGATTGCTTTTTCAAATGGGCAAGATGTTGCAGAAATAGAACAAATTATTCTAGATTTGAAGACAGATCATGATGAGGTTGGTCAAATACTGAAGAAAATGAATCAGCTAACAAATGATTATACAATTCCAAATGAAGCATGTAATACATGGCGCCTCGTTTATCAACGCCTCCAAGCAATTGAAAAAGCAACATATCGACATGTGCATCTTGAAAATCATGTATTGTTTAATAAATTACATGCATAACAACAAACAAGCACTGATATTCGCCAAAGGGGACAACTTTGGAATGAATTCAGTGCTTGTTTGACTTTAATAAGGTGAATTTAGGAATACTATTTGACGTTTGTTACATGATAGGGGGTCAGTAACATCGTACTTTTTAAGGGTGGATCCATGACGAAATAACATGGAGGTCAATGAGGTTAATAACTTAATTTCATGTTATCAACGTCATTTTCTAGTAGAGAGAGCAATTTATAGATTTCGTTTTTATTAAACGTTTCATCGAATTTTACCGTAATTGTCTTGAAGGTCCGCGTAATGATTTCGTAGATAGGGACACCGTTTTCTATATTTTGCTTGTGAATAATCATGTTGACTTGCTCCTCCTTTATCTCTCTACACTTCATATCTTACTGAATTTTTAATTCAAAATCATGAGCCCCAAGTACCAACTTTTAATACGACGTACTACGTATAATCTTCTACGACTAAATACTTAGAATACGCAATGCTATCAGTGATTATGCTTCACCTTTAAATAGTTTGACAAAACGTTCAGGACTATCTTGGCCTAGACAAATATCCAATAGTTCGTGTGATTCTTGTTGCTCTGCTTCACTTCTAGGGAACATTTGACTTTCGTATTCTTTGATTACTTCGTCGAAATGATTGTAATTTTTAGCGATGCCTTCTGCTAATTCTGCACCATCTAGCATAGCTAAGTTAGCGCCTTCACCAGATGGCGCCATTAAATGTGCAGCGTCACCAATTAAAGTGATGCCTGACTTAGGTTCCCAGCGATGTTTGTCAGGTAAAGCATTGATTTTTCTAGCTACGATATTTGAATCTGACTCAGTTAACAATGCAGTAATTTCTGGTGCCCAGCCTTTAAATTCAGCTAAAATCGTTTTGATCGTTTCTGTTTTATTAGAAAAATCTATGCGATTAATCCAATCTAAATCACGGTTCATTTCTATATAAGTGTGAATAATATTATTTGCTTCGCGATGAGCTACAAAACCTTTTCCAGGAGAAAGGGCATACATCGCTCCTTCACCAACAATTTCAGCTGTTTTAGGATGTTTGTTATCAACATCGTGTAAATAAGTTTCAATAAAGGTTGTACCTACATAATTCGGTGTAATATCTGTTAATAATTTGCGTACTTTTGACCATGCACCATCTGCGCCAATTAATTTTGTAGTGTTTACAAAGCTTTCATCTCTAAATACGACTTTATATTCTCCGTGTTGAATTTCTTCTATATGATCTACTTTTTTATTCCATTCAATTGTTTCTTCTGGAAGTGAGTGAATTAAAATTTGGCGTAAGTCACCACGTAATACTTCAGGACGTCCATTTTCTTCATCAGCAGGCACCTCTAGAAGTAATTCTCCATTGGTATCTACAATTTTTGCTGCATCGGCACCTTCATGAATAATCGAATGAAATTCATCCATTAAATTAGCCTTTTCTAAAGCAACCTGACCATTATATTCATGAATATCTAATTGACCACCTTGTGTACGAGCATTCGGCGATGCATCTGCCTCATAGATTTTTGAAGGTATGCCATTCACATATAACACACGGGCAAGTGTTAAACCACCGATACCGCCACCAATAATTGTAATAGGTTCTTTTACTTTATTCATCATAAAACTCCTTTAAAACTCAATAATTAAATGCATTCTTACTTTACGCAAAAAACAGTTAGTTTAAACATAAAATAATAAATGTGATATAGTTTTTCCTATTCGTCGATGATTTTGATCGTTTATATTACTAAAATATTAGAAAGTAAAATAGACGAAGTAGAAATAGTTACTGTAACTTATAGGGGCTAAAATGAACAAGTTGATATTTTAATACTATATAAAAAAGCTTTTAACTATTCCCGTTTGCTTTTGTTAAAGCCAAGAGAATAATTAAAAGCTTCATGTTAAAAAACTATACTTCTGTTACTTCTACGTCGATATGTTCAACACGATTAAATGCACCATGATCAACCGGTCCAACAAACGCATTCATTTTCCAGCCATTTTTAATTGCAGATGCCACAAAACCTTTAGCGGCAATAACAGCTTCTTTTGGTGATTTGCCATTAGCTAAATAAGCTGTTGTTGCTGCTGCAAATGTACAACCAGCACCATGATTGTAACTTTGTTGGAACATATCTGTTGTTAATTGATAGTAATTTGCGCCATCAAAGTATAAATCATAAGATTTATCTTGATCTAGTGCTTTACCACCTTTAATGATGACATGTTGTGCACCTTGATCATGAATGATTTTAGCTGCTTGTTTCATGTCTGCGATTGAAGTTAATTTACCTAAACCTGAAAGTTGTCCTGCTTCAAATAAATTAGGTGTCACTACGGTTGCTTTAGGTAATAAATATTTAATCATCGCATCAGTATTTCCCGGGTTAAGTACTTCATCTTCGCCTTTACAAACCATCACTGGGTCTACTACGAAGTATTTTGCACCCGATTGTTCAAAGGCCTCGCCAGCACGTTGAATAATTTCTTGTGTACCCAACATACCTGTTTTAATGGCGTCTGGACCAATTGAAATTGCAGTTTCAAGTTGTTTTTCGAGTAACTCCATTGGTAATGGTGTCACATCGTGAGACCACGTATCTTTGTCCATGGTAACGACAGCAGTCAATGCCACCATGCCATAAGTGTCTAATTCTTGGAACGTTTTTAGGTCTGCTTGCATTCCTGCGCCAGCACTGGTGTCAGAACCGGCAATTGTTAAAACTTTTTTTAAAGCCATTTAAGTTCACTCCCAATTATTTTCTAATACGTTTTTATCATATCATGTTTTAACGGTTAAGAAATAGCAGGGACACTTACATAGGTTGCTAGTCTTTAGTGTTTTTTAGCGGTGTAAATTGAATTTCTTGTTTCAATGGGAAAAACACCATCTCTTTTTGTGTCAGTATTTCTTCAGTTAATGTAAGCGAAAAAATTTGATTCGTTGAATATGGCTTGATGTAAAACGTTAATGTTTCACTGTCCATGACTAGTTGATACTGAGTATAGTGAGGTATGCCACCATCTAATACAGCACCTTTTGGAATACTTGCACTATCCAGCAGCTTAAAGCAGTTGTTAAGATTTTGTCTTTCGTCAGTGGCACTGTGTAACTGTTGTCGAAGATAGCTTGCTCTAACAAAACGCTCGGTCGAAGTATAGCCTCCAGGCAAACCATTTGTACCTGCTTCGATGCCCATAGGACGAGTAAGTATCTTTCCTACAATAGGATAAGCAGTTTTCGTTGGTGACAGAAACGCGTAATTGCGTAAGTTTTCTATATGCCATTCTACGCTTGGTGCATTGGTAAGGACGTTTACATGATTATCTTTGATAATGACCCTACCATTACGTGGTTCAACTGTAGCAGTATGACCTGTTTTATCTGTGATCATAAATTGTAATGGGGGCACAATATTTAATGTCGTATTTTTTTCATTTAATATATTGATATGTGCTGCCTTTTGCTTTAAATCCGCAATGTTTTTTACGAAGCCTAATACCCAAACAATAAATTCTTCAGGTGCTAAATTAAAATATCCATAGCGTTTATGTTTACAATAAGAGGCTTCGCCGGTGAAATAATGATTGGAGATAGCAAGTCCTTGTTCATTGATACCATCACCAAAACGATATCGTCCCACTTTAAGATTAGTACCTACAAAACCATACGTTAATTGCAAAGCATCTTCTAAATCAAAATCATATTTGAAATCTCTTGGCACTACAGTAGGTATGCCATTAAATTCAAAGGCAAAATCCATGGTACGTGCTAAATAATGATGATTTTGTTTTGTATAAAAAGAAAAGCCAGTACACATCGTTATTTCTCCTTTATTTCCAGTGTTGTTATTTATTCATAGCATAATGAAATAGATATAATTTGTAAACTTTTATGTATTATAAGTTTACATTATATAGATAGTGAACCTTTTAAGAGGTATATGTTAAACTATTGCTTGAGGTGAAGATAATGGAGTGGGCACAAATTTTTCATGATATAACATCTAGACATGATTTTTCTGCGATGCATGATTTTTTAGAAAAAGAATATACGACGCAAATTGTATACCCAGATAGAAAAAACATCTATCAAGCTTTTAGTTTAACGCCTTTTGAAAATATAAAAGTTGTGATTTTAGGTCAAGATCCTTATCACGGACCAAATCAAGCGCATGGTTTAGCTTTTTCGGTACAACCTAAAGCGAAATTCCCACCATCTTTAAAAAATATGTACCAAGAATTAGAAGATGATATTGGCTGTCATAGGACATCGCCGCATTTACAGGATTGGGCACGTGAAGGTGTTCTACTATTAAATACGGTGTTGACTGTGCGCCAAGGCCAGGCACATTCGCATAAAGATATAGGTTGGGAAATATTCACGGATGAAATTATTCAGGCTGTATCACGATATAGGCAAAATGTGGTTTTTATATTATGGGGCAAACCAGCGCAACAAAAAATGAAATTGATTGATACGCAAAAGCACTATATTATTAAATCGTCACATCCCAGTCCGTTATCGGCTTATCGTGGCTTTTTTGGCTCAAAACCTTATTCCAGAGCCAATGCTTATTTAGAGTCAAAAGGAATAGCACCAGTACATTGGTGTGAAAGTGGGGAGAATACTCATGGATAGAGAGAAAATCATCCAGTTAATTGAACAAGAATTAGTTCAGGCGGATGAAGCAAGTAATGAGCAACAATTTGAGAAGCACATATATGCGATTCATACGCTAACGTCTTTATATACAACCACAACATCAGGCCATCGAGCAAGTCAAGAAACATCCCAGGATGATATTATGGGACCAACTTTTTCAACCACGGTGAAGTCAAATACAAAATCAGCAGTGCAACAGACAGGACATAAGCAAGCAGCAAAGGTAACAGCTGCTGAAATAGAAGCTATGGGCGGTAAAGTACCAAATTCCATGAAATCATCACACAACACGAACGTCGCTTCTTCAAATACTATGGTCACAGATGATGAAATTGGTAACGGCGATTCTATTTTTGATTTTTAAGCGTAAGGAGAGAACAAATAATGATGAAAGTATTTATTATCTTAGGTGCTTTATGTACTATGATGTCAGTTGGTACAGGTGCTTTTGGTGCCCATGTGCTTGAAGATAAACTCAATGAAAAATATATCTCTGTATGGGAAAAAGCAACAACATATCAAATGTATCATGGGTTAGGATTAATTCTAATTGGCATAATTAGTGGAACTACATCCATGAATGTTAATTGGGCAGGTTGGTTAATGTTTTTGGGTATCGTCTTCTTTAGTGGTTCGCTTTATATTTTAGCATTAACAGAGATTCGTATTTTAGGTGCAATTACGCCTATTGGTGGTGTCTTATTTATTGCGGGTTGGTTAATGCTAGTTATCGCAGCGTTTAAACTGCCAGTATAAAAGTAATGGTCATATAAATATGTTAGAGAACTCACTTTTGGGGTATACAGTTACCTTGAGGTGAGTTTTTTTATGACTGAAAAACAAAATAAAGTTGATAGAGGCGATTTAAAGCAAAATCTATCTGAGAAATTCGTATGGGCCATTGCTTATGGTTCATGTATAGGATGGGGAGCATTTATTTTACCAGGTGATTGGATTATGCAATCAGGACCTGTAGCCGCATCTTTAGGTATTTTTATAGGCGCATTGTTGATGATTTTAATCGCTGTCAGTTATGGTGCATTAGTTGAGCGCTTTCCCGTTTCTGGTGGTGCATTTGCATTTAGCTATTTAAGCTTTGGTAGATATGTTAGTTTCTTTTCATCATGGTTTCTAACATTTGGATATGTTTGTGTCGTGGCGTTAAATGCAACGGCTTTTAGTTTATTAATTAAATTTTTACTGCCCAATGTTTTAAACACTGGAAAGTTATATACTATAGCTGGTTGGGATGTTTACATAACTGAAATTATTATAGCAAGCGTATTACTTATCGTGTTTATGCTTATTTCGATTCGTGGTGCAAGTGTCTCTGGGTCACTACAATATTATTTTTGTGTTGCTATGGTGCTTGTCGTATTGTTAATGTTTGTAGGCTCATTTTTTGGTAGTACCTTTGATTTCGGTCATTTGCAACCATTAGCAAATCCTAAACGTGGTTGGTTTACATCTATTATTATGATTGTTGCGGTTGCACCATGGGCTTACGTTGGTTTTGATAATATTCCACAAACGGCAGAAGAGTTTAACTTTTCACCCAATAAGACATTTAAGCTAATTGTTTATAGCTTATTAGCTGCAGCATTTACTTATGTCTTAATGATTTTGTATACAGGTTGGTTAAGCACGTCAGCAAAAAGTGTGAATGGCAATTTATGGTTGACTGGTGCGGTGACACAATCGACCTTTAGCTATATTGGATTGTTTGTCCTAGCGATTGCTATTATTATGGGGATTTTTACTGGATTAAATGGCTTCTTGATGAGTGCTAGTCGACTGCTCTTTTCAATGGGGCGTTCTGGAATTATGCCTACGATGTTTAGTAAATTACATTCCAAATATAAAACGCCTTATGTGGCAATTGTCTTCTTAGTTGCAGTTACTTTAATTGCACCATGGTTGGGGCGTACAGCTTTGACGTGGATCGTTAATATGTCATCCACGGGTGTATCGATTGCATACTTTATTACTTGTTTATCTGCTGCTAAATTATTTAGTTTTAATAAAGAGAGTGAAACATACGGCCCAGTATTTAAGAGTTTTGGTATTATTGGATCCATTATCTCATTTATATTCTTATACTTATTATTAATACCAGGGTCTCCGGCATCGTTATCGTTACCTTCATATGTTGCTTTAGCTGGCTGGTTAATTATTGGTTTAGTATTCTTTGTTATTCGCTATCCAAAAATAAAAGCGATGAACAATGATGAGCTAAGTCGTTTGATATTAAATCACTCTGAAGATGAAGTGAATGACATGATGAACGAAGATAAAAATGAATAATGACTATCAATGAATATATAAATTTTAAGAATACAAAAAGACACGCAGCGTCAATCTATGCACTGTGTGTCTTTATTTTAAATTGTTGTGTTCAAACGTTTGAAACACTATAGACGCTTATATCTTTTAACGAAACCGGACACACTAATTTTAGAAACTTGGTCTGCAAATAATAAGCCTAAAGCGATGGCACCTGCGATAAGTGTTACTTCTAACATTGTATTGATAGCTTTTCCAAACTCCAATAAGACAAGGCTTTTAGTGGCATCAAAAGCAAGACCACCAGGGACGAGTGGTATGATTCCAGTAACCATAAATATAATTGCAGGTTCTTTCTGTTTTCGCGCCATAAAATGACTGATAAGGCCTAAAGCTAAACTGCCAAAGAAACTAGAGTAGATCGTGTGGAGGCGTAAGCCGTTGAAAAATATAACGTAGACCATCCAACCACATGCACCTACAAGCCCACATGTCAGATATAATTTTCTAGGCGCATCAAAAATGACGCAAAAGAATAATGATGCGGTATAACTAAATATAAAGTTTAGTAACCAAAACATAAGACATTTCTCCTATACCATAATTAAGATTGAACCTACGCCTGCCCCGATACCAAATGAAGTAACGAGCGCCTCTAATGACTTGGTCGTAAACATCAGCATGTGACCACCAAATAAATCTTGTATTGCATTCGTAATTAATACTCCAGGAACTATAGGCATTACAGCAGCAATAATAATGGTGGCAAGATCACCATTGGGAATAAAATGATGCCCAGTCACAGCAATCATTCCAATGACTAGAGAACCAACAAACTCAGGAATAAATTGTGCGTGAAGCTTTCTATCTAAGATCTCAACGACTAAATAACCGAGACCACCAGCTAAAATGGCTGTTAAGGTATCGATGAGCGTACCACCTTGAAGATATAAGAAACTTAGCGCAATGATTGCAGCTGCTATTCCTTTAAAACTTAAGCTACTATCGCGTTCAGCAATATAAATGTGTTCGAGTCTATGTTTGGCATCTTCTAAATCAATTTTATTACTTGAAATCATTCGTGAAATTTCATTAGCTTGTGATATTTTAATTAAATTAGTATCACGGGCGTTGATTCTAAATAAACGGGGATATGTTTCATCGTGTAAAGTAAATTGAATGACAGTATTTGTGACGAAACTATTGCTGTCTGAATAGCCTAATGATTTAGCAATACGCGTCATTGTATCTTCAACACGTGTACCTTCTGCGCCTGATTCTAATAAGATACGACCTGCTAACATTATCACATCTTTAATTAGAGTTTCTCGCTCTGTATCTATATATTGTTTTTTGTTCATTTCATCACCATATCAAGTAGAATGTTACATTAATTATAGTAGATGCGTATCGAAATGGCTACACAATAATTTAAATCATGTAGCGATATTATAATGATGAAAGGTTAAACTTTAGTAACAAAAATTGTATTTTTATTACTTTTTTATCAGTATTATTGCGATAACTTAACGAAATATGTTTATTTTTATTAAAAAGGGTTAAAATAAAAGTGTTAACAGGGAAAATATACTGGGTAGCGACAGTATATTTTGTGTAGTTAACGAATAGAGTAGTAGTAATTAAAGTTCTCCCAAGAGATACTAAGTAAGAACAGGGTTTAAAGCCCTGTTTTTTAAAAATACATATTGGGACAAATTCGCTAAAGCTACAAAAGAACTTCAGTGTAGTTGACATGCAGTAGAGTCTGCAAGATTTTCTGATGAAAATTTCAAAGGAATCAAGAGAACGAGCGCAACAAACTGAAATATGGTTTATGAGTATCACTAAACATAATATTAAATGGATTAATAACGCTGATTTAAAACAAGGTTTCCAATCAGCGATAAATGATGAACTCGATGACATAAAAGCTGAAACGAAAAACGCTGTTAATCCATTTCAAAACAATCAGATTTATGAATTAGATTGACAATTTACTGAAAATAAAACATTCAAACATAGATATTTGATACATTCTTAAAGCGCAAATTAACTTGAAAAGATCACTGAATTCAGTGATCTTTTTTATTATTATTTAGTTCTTTTTTGATTTCATCGGGTGATTTTAGTTGATGTGCTGGCTTTAATAGTTGACTTACTTTTTCACTTTTTATCATATCGCCTTCAAATTGAAAATTATCCTGTGGGTCTCCATAAGCAACAAAGTCATCTTTTTCGTTTTTGTTAATATACCCTTTAATAACAGCATCGCCCATAGGACCTAATTTTAAACTTGTGAAATGAACAGATTTGATGGTATTAGCTTCTTTGGTGTTGTGTTTAAGGTAAAGGGTAATACGTTCTTGTTGTTCTTTGTAGTAGATTTCCTTTTGTTTTTCACGTTCGTCATGTTTCATTTTGAGATAGACGCCTCCACTAATTATGCATAAACTCAAGATTATGCCAAGAATCATAAAAATGTGTTTTTTTGACATTGAATCAACTCCTAAACTGAGGTGAAATCTATGGATGAATTATATAATAACGATACTACATATTGTACTTTTTCATATATCACAGTTACATATAAAAATAATGAAAATGATTTAAAGTTACAGATTTTCGACAAGATAAGTATAACTCAATAAAGATGGAAGGAATATCCCTGTTGATAAGCACGGGAAAGTTCAGATCGATGATTTTTGGGGGATTTAAGAGAAAATATCAGATTGCCATTTTCTGTGCTAGGTACACAAGATGTAACGAAACTTTTCATTTGAGAAGTATTTAAAGTGTTTTTAAACATTAGCAAGTTTTAAATAAACAGTATGGGCCATCATTATGTTCTAGGCTATGAACTAAATATTGGCAGTAGTTGACTGGATTGAAAATGCGCTTATACCAAGCTTTTTCCAATCCTATTCAGCTTTGCCGGGCGGAACTACGAATTCATAATGAAGTCTGTCCTGCTCCCCATACTTTATGATGAAAAATTTATTGTGCATTAAAAAGAACCCTTAACTAAACTGAAGTGACGAATATCGGAATAGCTCGAGCTATTAACCTGCCGCATCAACAGTTTTTGAATTTGTTAAGGGTTTTGGGACTCAATTGTCAATAATACAATTGGAATAAAATATTAACAGTTCATGTCTTAAATGTTTTTGTTAAATAGCGAAAAATGAATCTAATTGATCAAGTTCTAGAATATGACCAATGTAGAAGCTGCCAAATTCACCATAGCGCGCTGTAGTTTCATCAAAACGCATTTCATAGACGATTTTTTTAAACTGTAGTACATCATCAGAGAACAATGTAACGCCCCATTCAAAATCATCAAAGCCAACTGAACCAGTAATAAATTGTTTGATTTTACCAGCATATTTACGACCGATTTTACCGTGGTTGTACATGAGCTCTTTTCTATCTTCCATCGGTAACATATACCAATTATATGTTTCATTTCGTCGTTTATCCATTGGGTAGAAGCAGATATATTCAGAATGTGGTAATTCTGGATATAAGCGTGCTTTAATATGTGGATTTTCATATGGGTCTTCATCAGATTTACCAGCAAGGTAATTACCTAACTCAATGACAGATACATAAGAGTATGTTGGAATTAGAAAATCTGAAATTCGACATTTATTTAATTCATTTTCGATTATATTTAATTCTTTCATTTCTGGACGCAACACCCATAATAAAAGATCTGCTTTCTGACCTGTAATATTATAGAGTGCTTGATCACCTGTATGAGAGGCTCTAGCATTTGCTTTATCGGCAAGAAATTGTTGTAGTTCTTGCACCATAGCATGACGGTCATCTTCAGGTACGAGTCTAAATGTTGTCCAATCTATCGCATAAAATAAATGTAAACTATACCAACCATCTAAAGTTTCTGCTGCTTCACTCATTAATAATCGCTCCTTTTCGTATCATTTATTTAAAATTTTAGCATAAGTTTGGTTGCTTATTCTAAATAAAAGATTACAAATTAGTGAAATGGAATTCTCATGATAAATCAAGTATAATTAAGAGTGCAAATATTATTATGTATAACAAATAGGAGGGTACTATGTCTTTATTAGATGTATTACAAAGTAAACTTTCAGGAAAAAATGTCAGAATCGTACTACCTGAAGGTGAAGACGAACGTGTTTTAACAGCTGCAACGCAATTACAAGCAACAGACTATGTAACGCCTATCGTATTAGGTGACGAAGCTAAAGTTAATGCTTTAGCACAAGACAAAGGATTGGATCTTACTGGTATTGAAGTTATCAATCCTACAACAAGCGAACTAAAACCAGAACTAGTGTCATCATTTGTAGAACGTCGTAAAGGGAAAGCGACAGAAGAACAAGCTAAAGAATTACTAAACAATGTTAACTATTTCGGAACGATGCTTGTATATGCTGGTAAAGCAGATGGTTTAGTAAGTGGTGCCGCACATTCAACAGGAGATACAGTGCGTCCTGCATTACAAATCATTAAAACAAAACCAGGTGTTTCAAGAACATCAGGTATCTTCTTTATGATTAAAGACGACAAACAATATATCTTTGGTGATTGCGCAATCAACCCAGAATTAGATGCACAGGGCTTAGCAGAAGTTGCTGTAGAAAGTGCTAAATCTGCTCAAAGCTTTGGTATGGATCCTCGTGTGGCAATGTTAAGCTTTTCTACTAAAGGTTCAGCAAAATCTGATGATGTTGAAAAAGTGGCTAATGCCGTTCAATTAGCACAAGAAAAAGTTTCAGCAGATCATTTAGAAAATGTCATTATTGATGGAGAATTCCAATTTGATGCTGCCATCGTACCTGCAGTGGCTGAGAAAAAAGCGCCAGGCGCTAAAATCCAAGGTGATGCAAATGTCTTTGTATTCCCAAGTTTAGAAGCAGGAAACATTGGCTATAAAATCGCACAACGTTTAGGTGGATTTGATGCGGTTGGTCCAGTATTGCAAGGACTTAATTCTCCAGTAAATGATTTATCACGTGGCTGCTCAATCGAAGACGTGTATAATTTATCAATTATTACTGCTGCTCAAACATTACAATAATGGAACTAAGTAGTAAATATTTTAATGGTGTGGATTGGCGCTATATAGACCATACGAATGGACTTGCGCCAATGCAATCATTTGCATTTGATGATACGTTTTCAGAGAGCGTGGGTAAAGATTTATCATGTAATGTTGTAAGAACTTGGATTCATCAACATACTGTTATATTAGGTATTCATGATTCACGTTTACCTTATCTCAAGGATGGTATTCGCTATTTAACTGATGAAGTTGGTTATAATGCGATTGTGCGCAACTCTGGCGGTTTAGGAGTTGTATTAGATCAAGGCATACTGAATATATCTTTAATTTTTAAAGGACAGACAGAAACAACAATTGATGAAGCTTTCTCAGTGATGTATTTATTAATTTGTAAAATGTTTGAAGACGATGATGTTGAAATTGAAACACATGAAATTGAACGTTCTTATTGTCCTGGAAAGTTTGATTTAAGCATTAATGATAAAAAGTTTGCCGGTATTTCGCAACGACGTGTCCGAGGTGGCATTGCCGTACAAATTTATTTGTGCGTGGAAGGCTCTGGGTCAAAGCGTGCTGAGATGATGCGCCATTTTTACCAACAGGCACTTAAAGGAGAAACAACAAAATTTAAATATCCAGACATCGAACCCCAATGTATGGCATCACTAGAAACGTTGTTAGAACGTGATATTAAAGTACAAGATGTTATGTTCCAATTATTACATGCGATTCAAGATTTAGGCGGCAAGCTAAACATGGATGCCATTACAGAAGATGAATGGCAACGATATGAAGGACATTTTGATAAAATAGTGGAGCGCAACGATAAAATGTCACGATTGTTATAGCACTAAGATGTGAGCATCCTGAATCATTGTATGATTATCTACAATGATTTAGGATGTTTTTTAATTTTGATACAAATAACGTGCACATTTAAATTGAAATTGTAGTATGATGGGTTAGGTAGAAAATAAAGAATATGAAATTAAGACTATAAATGTTTATAAAATCAAGATTTAAGGTAGAGTAAGTTAAATTTTTGAAACAAAAATACAATCGCTATATACTATTTAAGTGTTGTGCAACGAATGACAATTGTTATTTTACATTTTTGTGGTATTAGTCTACTATAAAAACAAAGTTTTATGACATAATTGTAGCGGAAACGTGACAAAGTTCGATAAAATAATAAGTTGAATAAAGCAAAAGATAGAATGTGAAGATTTCGAGCTTCGCGTTTTTTAATTGCAAATAAGTAAATAGAAAAAAGACTAAAGGTGAGCTAACATGACGCGACGAGGATATGGTGAATCGACTGGTAAGATTATCTTAATAGGTGAACATGCAGTAACATTTGGACAACCAGCCATTGCGATTCCGTTTAACGCTGGAAAGGTTAAAATTTTAATAGAAAGTTTAGAAAAAGGAAATTACTCTGCGATTCAAAGTGATGTCTATGATGGGCCTTTATATGATGCGCCAGAACATTTAAAGTCCATCGTTACCCGTTTTGTGGATAAACATCACATAGAAGATCCACTATTGGTTAAAATTAAAGCCAATTTGCCCCCATCACGTGGATTAGGTTCAAGTGCTGCTGTTGCAGTTGCATTTGTTAGAGCAAGCTATGACTATTTAGGTATTCCTTTATCTGATGACGACCTTTTAACCTATGCCAATTGGGCTGAACGTATTGCCCATGGTAAGCCAAGTGGCATTGACACACAAACGATTATTAGTAATAAACCGGTATGGTATCAGCAAGGTAAAGTTGAACATTTAAAAACTTTACAATTGGATGGCTATATGGTTGTTATTGATACTGGTGTGAAAGGATCAACGAAACAAGCAGTCGAGGACGTTCATCGTTTATGTAATAATGATGCTTATTATATGGATAAAATAACGCATATAGGTCAGTTAGTACATCAAGCAAGCGATGCAATTGAACACCATAGTTTTCAACAATTAGCTGAGATATTTAATCAATGTCAAGAAGACTTAAGAACATTAACAGTGAGTCATGACAAAATAGAACTATTTTTGAAGACGGCGCAACAAAATGGTGCAGTTGCTGGTAAATTAACTGGTGGGGGTCGTGGTGGAAGCATGCTGATTTTAGCAGAAGACCTGAATACCGCGAAACGTGTAGTATCAGCTGCAGAAAAGGCTGGGGCTGAGCATACTTGGATTGAATATTTAGGAGGTTAGGGCGTTGGTAAAAAGTGGCAAAGCACGCGCACATACAAATATTGCTGTTATAAAATATTGGGGAAAAAAAGATGAAGCATTAATCATCCCAATGAATAATAGTTTATCTGTTACGTTAGAACGTTTTTATACTGAAACACAAGTGACATTTAATCATAGTTATAATTCAGATCAGCTTATTTTAAATGGTGAACATGTTAGCGCGACAGAAAACCAAAAAATTCAACGTTTTATGGATATTGTTAGAGCCAAAGCGGGAATAACAATGCATGCCCTTATTGAAAGTACAAATCATGTGCCAACAGCTGCCGGTTTAGCCTCATCTGCAAGTGCTTATGCTGCTTTGGCCGCCGCTTGTAATGAAGCCTTAGAATTACAAATGACAGATAAAGACTTATCGAGATTGGCACGTCGTGGTTCTGGTTCGGCAAGTCGCAGTATTTTTGGTGGATTTGTTGAATGGCATAAAGGCTATGATGACTTAACATCATATGCTGAACAAATCGATGCCAAAGATTGGGAAAAGGATTTGGCCATGATCTTTATTGTTATTAACAAACAATCTAAAAAAGTTTCTAGTCGAGCGGGCATGTCGCTGACTAAAGAAACATCGCGTTTTTATCAATATTGGTTAGATTATGTAGAGCAAGATTTAGCAGATGCAAAAGCAGCGATCAAAACCAAAGATTTTCAACGGTTTGGTGAAACAATTGAAGCTAATGGATTACGTATGCATGCAACAAATTTAGGGGCGCAGCCACCTTTTACCTATTTAGTACCAGAAAGCTATTTGGCTATGGAAATTGTTCACCAATGTCGTGAAAATGGTATTCCTTGTTACTTCACTATGGATGCAGGGCCCAATGTCAAAGTCATTGTTGAAAAGAAAAATCTACAAGCTGTTCAATCAGCTTTTGAAGAAACATTTGAAACATCACAGATTATGTCGAGTGACATCATTTCATCAGGCGTCGAAATTATTAAGTAAGGAAGAGATAAAATGATTCGTGTGAAAGCTCCCGGAAAACTTTATATTGCAGGTGAATATGCCGTTACTGAACCGGGTTATAAATCCGTTTTGATTGCAGTGAATCGTTTTGTCACAGCTACAATTAAAGCTTCTAATGAAGTTGTTGGAACTATTCATTCTAAAACGCTGCATCATGATCCAGTATCATATAATCGTAATGATAATCAAATTGAAATTTCTGATACACATGCAGCGAAACAGTTGAAATATGTTGTCACTGCAATTGAAGTTTTTGAGCAATATGCTAGAAGCTGTGATATTAAGCTTGAGCATTTTCATTTAACTATTGATAGTAATCTTGCAGATGAATCAGGTCAGAAATATGGTTTAGGTTCAAGTGCTGCAGTATTAGTATCTGTAGTTAAAGCACTCAATAAATTTTATGATATGCAGTTATCTAATTTATATATCTATAAATTAGCTGTTATTGCAAATATGAAATTACAAAGTTTAAGTTCTTGCGGTGATATAGCTGTTAGTGTTTACAGTGGTTGGTTAGCCTATAGTACCTTTGATCATGATTGGGTGAAGCAACAAATGGAAGAAGGCCATGTAAGTGATGTTCTAGAAAAGAACTGGCCTGGCTTGCATATTGAGCCTTTACAAGCACCTGAAAATATGGAAGTTATTATCGGATGGACAGGATCTCCAGCATCTTCACCACATTTAGTTAGTGAAGTGAAACGTTTAAAATCAGATCCAGCATTTTACGGTGATTTTATTGAGCAATCACATTTGTGTGTTGAACAATTAATCAATGCCTTTAAGATGAATAATATTAAAGGTGTTCAGAAAATGATTCGCCAAAATCGTAAAGTGATACGTAAAATGGATGATGCAGCATCTGTAGATATCGAAACAAATAAATTAAAACGGTTATGTGATATTGCAGAAGCCCATGGTGGCGCAGCTAAAACGTCTGGTGCAGGTGGCGGCGATTGCGGCATAGCGATTATTGATACGAATGTTGATAAACACAAAATATATGAAGCATGGGCGCATGATGGCATTAAACCGTTACCTTTCAAAATATATCATGGACAGTAAATCAGATGTGACAACCTTTTGAATTTAATGAAGAGGTTGTTTTTCTTTTTGAAATATAATGTAATAATGTGATGATGTGTCTAAAGAGAACAGCTTGAAATTTTCTCTCAATAGAGTAAAATAAATAGAGTTAAATATGAATGCGAAGTAAAGGTGGGTGACACAATGAAAAACAAATTTTTAATTTGTGATGAATGTCAGGCAGTTAATATGAAGTCGCTAAAGAAAAAATTAGAAAAACTTGATCCAGATGCAGAGATTGAGATTGGATGCCAGTCATATTGTGGCCCAGGCCGACGAAAAACCTTTGCATTTGTTAATAATAGACCGTTAGCAGCATTGACAGAAGACGAATTGATGGAGAAAGTGGTAAAACAATTAAAAAAACCACGTAACCCTGAAGAAGAAGAACGCTTGAGAAAACGTAATGAAGAACGTAAACGACGTAAAGAAGAGCAAGATCGAAAACTAAAAGAAAAATTAGAACAACGCAAAGCTGCAAAATAAACAATTTGGAACATAAATACAAAGTATTAAAATTGTAATG